>DASQXC010000123.1:0-5255 GCA_035639935.1 Terriglobales bacterium | reverse complement strand
CGACAAAGATTAGCGATAATAATGGGGACGAGGCACAGCAATTGTGAGTACTGGAGCACCGTACAGCTCCCGGTCAGTGCATCTGGAACGTTTACGAGTGAGATTGGAGCCGGATGTCCATGGGATTTTGGCGTCGATTCGTGTACGCGTTTCGTTGTTGGTTCAGCATCCTGGTGCACGCGAGAATTCCGCCTGATGTGCCGCCGCAGTTAATCGGATCAAAGGCGAGGCAGATGCCTGTGGGTGCTCGTTCGGCCGCGGCTGAGCCGAAGAAGGCCGAAGCGCCGCCGGAATCAACGGATCGCGCGCTGCAGATGCTGGGGCTGCTGCAGCGTGAAGGGCGCCTCGTTGATTTCCTCTTCGAAGACATCAGCAGCTACCCTGACGCGCAAATCGGGGCTGCGGTGCGCAGTGTCCACGGAAGCTGCCGCGAGGCCATCGAGCATTACATCAAGCTCGCGCCCATCATTGACTCGGAAGAGGATCAGCCGGTAACGCTGCAGGCCGGTTTCGATGCGGCATCGATAAAACTGATCGGAAATGTAAGCAGCGGGCAGCCGGTTCGGGGTGTCTTGCGGCATCGCGGGTGGCAGGCCGTAGCAGTAAACCTGCCTTCGCTGTCCGAGGGCGCGGGGCGGAAAGTCATCGCGCCGGCAGAGGTTGAGGTCTAGCTACGGGCGAACGATCATCCGCAGCCAGTTCTTTCTACCTTTGCGAGGAGGTCATCTGCTGGACGCACGCTACACGATCGGGATCGACTTGGGGACGACTAACTCGGCGCTGGCGTATTGCGAAGCCGGTTCGGATGAGGCGGCGCCGACCGAGATTGCCAAGGTCCCGCAACTGGTGAACCCGAATGAAGTGGCAGTACTGACGTTACTGCCGTCTTTTCTTTACATCCCCGCCGACGTGGATTTTCCCAAGGGCAGTCTGCAGTTGCCGTGGGACAAGGATCCGAGTTTCGTAGTCGGTGAATTGGCGCGGAAGCGCGGCGCTGAGAGCCCGTCACGGCTGGTCTCCTCTGCCAAGTCGTGGCTTTCCTATGCCGCAGTGAACCGCACCGGAGCAATTCTGCCGTGGCAAGCACCGGAGGAGGTGCCCAAGCTTTCTCCGGTCAATGCTTCCTCGCAATACCTGCGGTATCTCCGCGAGATGTGGGACAGCACTCGCGCGAATGCGGAACTGTCGCTGAGCAAGCAGGACATTCTGCTCACCGTACCGGCATCGTTTGATGAGGAAGCGCGAGAGCTGACAGTGCAGGCCGCGTCGGAAGCCGGACTGGAGCACATAACTTTGCTCGAGGAGCCCCAGGCAGCGTTTTATGCATGGCTGGAAAGCCAGGGTGATCGGTGGCGCGAAAGAATCCGGGTGGGTGATCTGGTATTGGTCTGCGATATTGGCGGCGGCACCACCGATTTCAGTCTGATCACTGTTTCCGAAGAGAACGGCGGCCTGACGCTGAAGCGCGTCGCTGTGGGAGACCACATTCTTTTGGGCGGCGACAACATGGACCTGGCGCTCGCGCGCCTACTGCAGCAACGGCTTGAAGCCGAGGGCCACCGCGTCGACACCTGGCAACTGCACGGGTTGTGGCACCAGGTCCGCATCGCGAAAGAAAAGCTGTTCGACGATCCTGCCAGCCAGCGCGAGGACGTTACGCTGCTCGGCAAGGGACGAAAGGTCGTCGGGGGCACGATCAAAACTCAGCTGTCGCGCGCTGACCTTGAACAGGTGATTGTAGAGGGATTCTTTCCCAAGGTGGCCAGCGACCACATGCCGGCTCGGCAACGCCGTATCGGTTTCCAGGAACTGGGGCTGCCATACGCAGCAGACGCAGCGATCACCAAGCATCTGGCACGGTTTCTCACCGAGCAGGTCCGGCAGAGCCCCGAAGCTGACAAGATTCGGCGCGGTCGAAGTGGCCTGGCCTGTCCTACGCACATTCTGTTCAACGGCGGCGTAATGAAGGCGGCTGTGCTGCGGGAACGGCTGGTCGGTGTGCTTAATGATTGGGTGCGCGAGGAGGGTTTTGAACCGCTGGGGCGAAACGAGGTGCTCGATGCTCCCGATTTGGAGCACGCGGTCGCACGCGGCGCGGCCTATTACGGCCGGGCGCGGCGCGGACGCGGCGTGCGTATCCGCAGCGGCGTGGCGCGCACTTACTACATCGGCATTGAGAGCGCGATGCCGGCGGTCCCCGGCATGGAGGCGCCACTCAAGGCACTGTGTGTGGTCCCGTTCGGCATGGAAGAAGGCAGCGAGGCCAAAGTACCCGACCGCGAATTCGGGTTGCTGGTGGGGGAACCTGCCGAGTTTCGGTTCCTGACCTCCACGGTCCGGAAGCAGGATCCGGTAGGAGCGCTGCTGGAAGACTGGGGCGATGAACTGCAGGAACTCAGTCCGCTCGAAGTTACTCTGCGAGTGGATGGTCAGCAAGGCGCGGTGGTGCCGGTAAAGCTTGAAACACGCGTCACGGAAGTCGGCACGCTTGAAGTCTGGTGTGTCACACGCGATGGGATGAACCGTTGGAAACTGCAACTCAATATCCGCGAGAAGAGTGCCCGCTGAGAACTGATCCTCGGATGCAGCATGCAACAGCGTAGCCGGTTCCTGATCGGGATTGATTTGGGCACGACCAATTCGGTCGTGGCATACATCAATACCCACGCCACGGAAGGCGGAATACGCGTGTTCGATGTACCGCAACTGTTTGCAGCGGGCGAGATCCGCGCCCTTCCCGCACTGCCATCGTTTTTGTACTTCCCGACCGAACACGACAGGTCAGGAGGCGTGAGCCTTCCCTGGGAGGAACACCCCGCGTCCATAACGGGTGTCATGGCGCGGGAGCAGGGCGCGCTGGCGCCTGGCCGCCAAGTTACCTCAGCAAAGTCGTGGCTGTGCGATCCGGCCATGGATCGCAGGGGCAATATTCTTCCGCTCGATGCCGAGGCTTCCGTACCTAAACTCTCTCCAATCCAAGCCTCCGCCCGGTACCTCACTCACCTCAGAGACGCGTGGAACTACGAACACGCTGCCTACGACGGCGTAGAAGGAGCACGGTTCGAGGATCAGGAAATCGTGCTCACCGTTCCGGCTTCGTTCGATGCCGAGGCTCGCGAGCTGACGGTTGAAGCCGCTCAGCGTGCGGGATTGAAGAACTTTCTTCTGCTGGAAGAGCCCATAGCCGCCTTTTATGCCTGGATTGCCAGCCACCAGGACCGCCTCGCGGAGGACCTGCACGATGGTGAACTGGTGCTCATCTGTGATGTCGGCGGCGGCACCAGCGATTTCAGCCTGGTGCGCGTTCGTATTGTATCCGGCCGGCCGCAGTTCGAGCGCACCGCCATTGGCGAGCACCTGCTGCTCGGCGGTGACAACCTCGATATCGCTCTGCAACGGATGGTCGAGGACAAGCTAGGTGGTCCGCGCCTCAGTGCCGGGCAACGCCACGCGTTGCGGCGTGCGTGCTGTGACGCCAAGGAGCGGTTGCTCAGTGATTCCAGCATGGACAGCTTTCCCGTAACTATTTTGGGTGGTGGAAGGTCCGTTGTCGCCGGCGCGCTGAGGACGGAGCTGACGCGGAAAGAAGTCGAAGACGTTTTGTTAGGCGGTTTTCTGCCTTCGACGCTTGCTGATGAGATGCCGGCACATGGAGCGCGGCGCACCGGCCTGCGTGAACTCGGGCTACATTACGCCAGCGATCCTGCGATTACGAGACACCTGGCAGAATTTCTCACGCGGGCGGCCGCTGGTATGAGCTGTGAGCCGGGTGCTTCGATCGAACAACCGTCCCGTATGCAGCGGCCCGATGCCATTCTCTTCAACGGCGGCTTTTTCGCCCCTGCAGTGGCTCGCGAGCGGATCGTAGAGACGGTTGCCGGTTGGTTTAACAGCGCCGGTGCCTGGCGCCCCCGCGTACTGAGCAATGAAGCAATGGCGGCGGCGGTCGCCATAGGCGCAGCGTACTACGGGCAAGTGCGGCACGGCAGCGGGTTGCGCATCCGCGCCGGCAGCCCGCGAACGTTTTACGTGGGATTGCGCTCGGACGAGGGGCTGCGCGGAGTATGCGTGCTGCCGTCCGGAGTCCAGGAGGGCACGACGCTTTCCCTGGATCGTGACTTCTCCGTGCTGGCGAACCGTCCTGTGTCGTTCACGCTCTACAGTTCGACAACGCGGTGTGAACCGCATAGCGGGGTGACGTCGTTGGAGGGCAACGACCTTCACCGGCATGCGCCCCTGGTCACAGTGTTGCGTTACGGCAAGATGCGAGACCAGCAGTTGTCGGTTCGCCTGACCGCTAGCTTCACCGAAGTCGGCACACTGGAGCTCTGGTGCAACGCGGTTAACTCACCGCATCGCTGGCGGCTGCAATTCGAATTGCGCGGGGCTGAGGGCGAACAACGGGAGGAGCCGGCGCGCCCGCACGCCGTTCAATCGCGAACAAGCGACGAACAAATCGATTCGGCGATCGCACTGCTCCGGCGCGCATTTGCCACTGGTGGCGGCGCCGGCGAGCCGATCGGGCCGGAAGCGCTCGGCGGCCAGCTTGAAGCGGCGCTCCAAACGAAGAAGGATTCTTGGTCGGCTGCAGCCACTCGGAGTTTGTCGGATGCGCTGCTGGAAGTTGGGCTTGGTCGCAGGAAATCCCCGCGCCATGAGGCCCGCTGGCTGAACCTGTTGGGCTTCTGCCTGCGGCCTGGGTTCGGCATGCCGCAGGATGATCAGCGGATAGCGAACGTGTGGAAGCTTTACCAGCCGGGGCTGGTCTTTAAAGATGATCTGCAGGCGCAAGTGGAATGGCTGGTGTTCTGGCGCCGCATCACAGCAGGACTGAACGCCAGTCACCAAAACGAGCTTCACCGATTCGGAGCTGACATGATGGGGCTGCGCGGGAAAAAAGGTCCACGCTTGAACCGGCAGCTTGAGCACGAAGCATGGCGGTTGCTGGCCAGCCTTGAGCACCTTCCTGCGTCGATACGCTCCTCGTTGGGACAGCAACTGCTGCCTAAGCTCAAAAAGGAACCTGCGACGCAGGCGTGGCTCTGGTCGCTGGCGCGTTTCGGAGCGCGCATCCCGCTATACGGTCCGCTGAACTGTGTTGTCTCTGCGGCGATGGCATCCGAGTGGCTGGAATTTTTGCTCCAGATGGACGAATTGACTGCTGATGCTGCGTTCGCGATCACGCTGCTCGCGGCCCGAACCGATGACCCTGAACGCGATATAGATGACAAGCTCCGCCGCCGAGTCATTTCATC
>DASQXC010000122.1:0-4183 GCA_035639935.1 Terriglobales bacterium | reverse complement strand
TGATCGCCTTGGCGGCAATTCTTCTGTGCTCCGCCGGAGCCAGCAGCCCGCTATTTCTATTCCTGCTGTTTGTACTGTTAGCTGCAGGCTATCGCTGGGGATTGTGGAAGGCACTGGCAACCTCAGCGCTTGCTATCCTGTTGCTTGTCTCAGAAGCTGCCGCGCGCATTTATGCGTTGAAGCCCCTGGGGCTGGCGACTCAGGCAATGCATGAGGTTCACCGTCTCCTTGTCCCCAGCGGGTATGTACTGGCCATGGGTCTCCTGATCGGCCTGCTGGCGGAAGAGCAGAAACGACTGCGGGCAGAAAGCAGCACCATCGCCCATCTCCTGGCCAAGATGCGTCCCAACCAGGGATTCAGGCAGTCGTTGCAAGCAGTGGTTAATGAGCTGAGTCACATCTTTGCCGCTGATTCAGTTCTTCTCGTTTGCGAAGATTTGCGGTGGAAGAAGCTTTATATCTGGGAAGCCTCGTTTGGGGATGTGGAATCCCACCAACCGAAGCTTCATCTGTCCGAAGCCGATTCGTCTGAGCAATCGGCCTACAATTTCCCTTTTGGTGGCGAATTCATGTATGCGGTGCGGCGCCAGGCCCGCTCCGGCAGCCGCCTGGTGAGTTTGCGCGCTCTCGCCGCCGACGGCACTGCAGTCAGTGGTTCCGGTTGTGTTTTCCCGGACCACCCGCTGTGGCGCGACGTCAATGCCGTGATTGCGGGCTCTTTCACCCTTAAGAAAGATTGGTCTGGGCGCCTCTTTCTGATCAATCCCAAGCTGGGCAGAACCCGGCTCGCCACGCTGCGTTATCTGCAGACGCTCATCCATCAACTGAGCCCTGCACTGTCCGCCGCCTATATGCTGCGTCGGATCCGTTCCGAGGCAGCCGCGGTCGAACGCAAACGGATCGCACAAGACCTGCATGACGGCCCGATCCAGTCACTGATCGCACTGCAGATGCAGCTCCACCTCCTTCGCTCTCGCCATGTATTCGACTCCAATGGATTGGCGGCGGAACTGGCGAACATTCAAAAAAAGTTGCGCGAGGAGATCACCAACTTGCGTGAAGTAGCGCTGCGACTCACGCCACCCGATCTGAGCCCCAGGCAATTTGTGGAATTTCTGGGCGATCTGGTACAGCGCTTCCGCCACGAAACCGGCATCTACGCCAATTTCGTCACCGCGCTGGAGGAAGTCACGCTGCCGGTTCATGTGCTGCGCGAGCTGGCACGAAGTGTGCAAGAGGCTTTGATCAACGCCAGAAAACACAGCGGGGCCCGCCACATCCTGGTGTGCCTCGACTACAAGGACGGTTTTTACAGGATTGCGGTCGATGACGACGGGTGCGGTTTCGACTTCACCGGCCGCTTTTCCCAGAAGCAATTGGAAGCTGAACGCAAGGGGCCCTTGCTGATCCAGGAACGCATGCGCGACATCGGAGGCGAGCTCACGATTGAGTCGGTTCGCGGCGGGGGCGCCCGGTTGGAGATCTCAGTTCCCTCTGTAACACTGCAGGCCGCCAATGCATAAGACTAATGGAGTGATCCGTATCCTCGTCGCCGACGACCACGGCATTTTTCGCGATGGATTGTGCAAACTGCTGTCCATGGAGCCCGACTTCCGTGTTGTGGGCGATACGAGTGATGGAGACAAAGCCGTCCAGCTCGCGCAGGGATTGAATCCGGACGTCCTGCTGCTGGACCTGGCGATGCGCCCCGATGGCCTGGAAGTTCTGCGCAAGCTCGTCAACCTGTCCGCCTGCCCCACGCGCAGCATCCTGTTGACCGCGGCCATCGAGAACTCCCAGATCGTGGAGGCCTTACGGCTGGGAGCGCGCGGCGTGGTCATGAAGGAATCCGCCACCACCGTGCTATTTAAGTGCATCCGCTCCGTGATCGGGGGCCAATACTGGATCGGCCACGAGTCCGTCGCCGATCTGGTCAAGCTGGTACGCGACATCACCGCGCAGGCCTCCAAGCGGAATTGCCCCAAAAATGGACTCACTCCCCGCGAGTATCAGGTCATCACCGCCATCGTGGGGGGCTACAGTAACAAGGAAATCGCGCAGAAGTTCTCTATAACCGAAGACACCGTCAAGCATCACCTTACCAACATCTTCGACAAGCTGGGGGTATCCAGCCGCCTGGAACTGGCCACTTACGCCATCTGTAATCACCTGGTGGACACCTTGCAAGGGTAGAGCGGATTTCCACTTCGCATTGCACTTCGAGTTGGACACAGTCGCTTTAGCCCAGCGGCTTAGAGCCCAATGCTTGTAAACCTGGATTATTCACCAGGGTGGAGCAGGCCTTTAGGCCTGCATTTAGGCGACCCCTTAATTTGCCGGCTTTAGGGCGGTTCCAAAGTAGCTGTAACCCAAAGGATTGTCTTGTGAAAGGCACTGTTTTGAAAGGACTGGGTCGAGCCGTGCCGAACAAAGACAAATAGAGAATTGTCATCCTGAGCGGCGCGAGCCGAGCCCGCTGCAGCGGCGAGGCGAGCGCCAGCGAAGGATCTTGATTCGGCCTGCTTCGTCACGACAGTCTTTGCAGGCTGCTCCTCCGCCAGCATGGGCCAGCATAATATTGCGCAGGTCCTTCGCTTGCCCTCACTCGCTCCCCTCGCTCGGGCGGCGCTCAGGATGACAATTCTTGTTTTTGTTCGGCACGGCTCTGCACCCCAGCGCCCCAAAGACGGGCGCGCCGGGGACAAGCCGTGCCCTTTCAAAAGACAGGGCTACACCAATAGTGAAAACGGTCTAGCCTCTGAGGACCCAGCTCAACACCGCTTGCAATCAGAATCCCTCAGTGGCTATAGCCAATACCCTCCTTAAATCTCCTCTACAGGCCGGCTCCATCCAATGAAATCGCTCAAAGAACAAGGCTCTTCCCCTTCCGCCAGCGGCACCTTCGGGCCATCCTCCTGCCACCTTTGTTCAATTTGCGATTTTTCTGCCGCAACCTAGTCTTGGGGTGCTTCCAGGGTGAGTCATGCACGCGTCAGTGCCACTTGGTCAGAACCCACGGGTTGAGGAGAGTCGCGGGACGTCCGCGCAGAGGCCGGGGGGATCGCTTCCCGCGATAGGTTTTTTAGTCGTCGATGGTGCGTTCAAGCTTCTTAATGCCAACCGGGAGGCGGTCAGGATTCTGACTTACTCTGCCAAACCCGAGCAGGCTGAGAATCTCGCCGATGTATTTGACAAGAAGATCCGGCGCCCTCTTCGGGCGCAAGGCGCTGGGTTGAGTAGCAGCACGAGCATTGAGTTCAAGTCAGGACGTCGCACATATTTCTGCCGCGCGTTTCTCCTGGAGAGCAGCCGAACAGCCTCCGCTGGGGCAGTGCTGGTGCTGGAGCGCGGCATCTCGGGGACGACTGCACTGGCCCAAATCGCCCGGCAATTCCACATGACGCCACGCGAGCAGCAGATTCTGGCTCTGCTGCTGCAAGGGCTCGGCACCCAGGAAATGGCCGAAACTCTTGGACTCGCCGCCAACACGATCAAGGCCTTTATTCGCCTGGTCATGGTCAAGATGGGGGTCCGCAGTCGCGCGGCCATCGTGACCAAGGTATTGCGGCTGGTGCTCTTCGGCGATAGCTCTTTGTCTTCTGCAGTCCCCGCGGTGTCACGAGTCGGCGACGTGGGAACTAAGCAAAAAGGCTAATGCGCTCGCATTCGCCCAAAAGAACCAGCCTGTCGGCTTGACCAAAATGGTTGGTAATTTCGGCTAAGCCCTTCTAATAAAACACCTTAGTGCTACCCCACACCACTTTCATTCCATTTGGGATTTGTCCTCTGCCGCCTACCCTTCGGCGGTCTCGGCAACACAAAACGGCGCTGCAAGAGCGGAGGACGGATATGAAAGACACATGCCCTTACCGGGCTACGAAGTTCTGGCTATGTACATTGGTGGTGATTGCGCTGGCCTTGCCCGCGATGGCAACGGTAACCGGCGGTGGCTTCACCACATTCGACCAAACCATTGGCGGCTGTCTCGACCACAAGAACGGTATTAACTGCAACAACTATGCTGACAAGGCAGACGTTTACATCACGGGAGGCCCGATCGCGGCCAGCCTGGGGCCGGGCTGCTACTACTTTTCGGTACTTGTGCCTGGGTTCCAAAACGGCGGCTTCATTGACGGCGCCGATGGCAACTTGAGTGATGGAACGCGCTCTCACGACAGCAAGC
>DASQXC010000121.1:0-3575 GCA_035639935.1 Terriglobales bacterium | reverse complement strand
ATTGAGAAGGCGCACCCGGACGTGTTCAACATCCTGCTGCAGGTTTTCGAGGACGGCCAGCTCACCGATGGCCTAGGCAACACGGTAGACTTCAAAAACACCATCGTGGTCATGACCTCGAACATCGGGGCGCGTCACCTGATGAAGCGTACCGGTATGGGCTTCCAGAGCGAGAAAGAAGAGACCATTTCCGACAAAGTGGAGGAAATGGTGAAGAACGAGGTGAAGCGCACCTTCAACCCCGAGTTCCTGAACCGCCTCGATGAGGTCATCCTGTTCAACGCTCTGACCGAGCAGGACCTGATCCAGATCGTAGAGCTGATGGTCAGCCAGCTCAACCAGCATCTGGCGCAGCGCCACATCACGGTTACGGTGACCGAGGAAGCGCGCAAGTGGATCCTCGACAAAACCATCACCGACCGCAACTATGGCGCGCGTCCGCTGCGGCGGGCTTTGCAGAAGTACATCGAGGATCCGCTCTCGGAAGCACTCATCCAAGGCTCAATCACCACACGGCCTGCATTCCTCGAGGTCTATCTGGAAAAGGACCGGCTGTTCTATCGCCAGATCGGAGAAGGCGCCGAAAAGCAGGATGGCGTGCTGCTGTACAGTTAGCAGTTAGCATTCAGCAGTCAGCATTCAGCCCGCTGTTAAGACTGGCGGGCTTCGGTTTTGTTCCACATTCCAATCGGAATGCCATGTGTAGAGACACCCCATGCTGCGCCTTCTACACGATTCTGTTTTAAAGCTGATCACTGCTTCTTATCGTTCTCCTTCATGGCTGCCGTTTGCACGGCGGACTTTTTCTTTGTTTTGGCAGCAACCAGCGGTGCCTCCTCCTTCACTGTCCAGAAGGTTGGGTTGGCCGCGACCAGGGTTTGAGGTGGACGGCTCAGATCAGGCCGTACCATGAGGATGGTCCTCTGCTCGAAGTCCCCGCCCTCTTTGAACGCGCGGATGAACTGCCGGCGTACGGCTTCGGTGAACACAGCATCATGCGCCGCTTTGAGATCCACATCCAGATCGACCAGTGACTTCAGCGCCCTCAGGAAGATGAAACTGGGCGCCTGGGCACCATATTCGACCTGATACACCACCCAGTGTTCGTCGATGTTGCCCTTCTGGTGCAGTTCGATGGATTGCTTCTCCAGATCCTCGAAATCGCGCGCGTAGCCCGGCTTGAGCCGCACAAAAGACAGCTCCCAACTGGTGGCATTTGCCAGGTCCAGTTTTTGCGGGTTGTAGGAGAGGTCGGGACGGAACTTGGCGACGATGCCGTGTATCCCGTGAACCGCATCCGAGGCGCCGCGGCTGAATTCAGTGGTTTTCATGAGCGCACCGGTGCTCTGGGTGAACGACTTCATCGCCTCCTCGATCTGGCCGTAGTTGTCATAGAACCCGAAAAACTCCACCAGTGCGCTATCGCCGGTGAGCGGCGTGGCGGCGACATAATGATAGTTGGCGTTTCCGGCATTCAGCGCCTGTCTAACCTGCCGATTCAGGCTGGCAAACTCCTCGGTTTTGCCCATCTTGATCTCAAATTTCGACAGGCGGATCAGTTTAGGCACATTTCCGGCGGTGTTGGAGCTGTCCCCGGCCACAGCCACCATGCTGCACACCATCAAGACTGCCAGGACCCACACAACGGTCTTCTTCATAGGTGACTCCTTCATTTGGTTGTGATTGAGTGATTGTTTGCGGCGTCGTGAGGCGCCGTTAGCGCGCGGACTTTACACCCTGGATAGCGGTGGCGTCAATCGCAACGTCCGCGGGCGTGGGCAGGAATTCGGGGGACATCCTCTGCTCGCGAAACCGAAACCAACCTGTGTAGCGAGTTTTTTGAGCTGCCGCCCGCCACGGCGCAACTGAGTTGGTACTTGCGAACTATCGTGGACCCAGGCGCAATAGGGATTGAGGGTGAGAGACCGATTCGCGGTTCTGGCCGGAAGGATTCGCCGCACAAACTTGTGGCGCACGGCGTGCGTGTTCTTGTTCGTAGCTTTAGTTGTAAGCCTGCACTCTTCCGCGCCCTCTGCAGCTCCACCTGAGCTTGCCGGCCTGGTCGCGAGGCTTAGCGCGGAGGTGGAAGCGCTCAAGCAGGAAAGCTCCATGCCGGGAGAGATCCTCAACCGGCACCGCGACTCCATTTGCTACATCTATGGCGAATACAGCTTCGGCCCGACGCAGGGTCCTGCACGCAAGCAGCACCAGAACACCCGCTTCTCTGGCACGGGGTTTGTGGTAGCCCCGGGTCTGGTGGCGACCAACCGCCATGTTGTCGAGCCCTGGTACGACGATGCAGAAGCTGGCGAGTCTATGCGCGCGGGCGCGCAGCCGCGCCTGGAGAAGGTTCTTGCATTCTTTCCCGGCCATGGCGACGGCGTGGAGTTGTCGCGCATCACGGTGGCTCGCGATACGGACGTGGCCGTGGCTCATTTCGACGCGCAGCGGCTCGGCAGTGACCTGCGTCCGCTGCCGCTCGCGGAACATCCAGGAAGCCCCGGGGATCCGGTGGTCGTTGTCGGCTATCCCATGGGATTAACGGCCATGGTGGCCAAGTCCCCACGGCCGGTGTACCAGCGGCTGGCGTACCGCCGTGCTGATATCAGTGTGGCACGCGAACTCGCCGCGCTGTCATTGATCCGCCCCTCGGCGACGCACGGTCATCTGGGCGATCTGGTTGGGGACAAGCTCATCTATGACGCGGCTACCGCGCACGGCGGCAGCGGCGGACCGGTGTTCAACTATCAAGGACTGGTTATCGGCGTGAATACGGCATACTTGGACGGATTCTCCGGCAGCACCCTGGGTATTTCCGTCCGCGCCTTGAGGCCCGTGATCGAAAAGGCCCTGTCCCAGCATTAAAGAGAAGCAGCCAGCACTAGCGCAGTTCGAGTGAAGGTGCATCCCCTTCTACGACCAGTTGGTTTGTATCAGGGCGCGACTTCAGTGGCGCCGCAAAAGCTTCTTTGGATAGGGCTTTAGCCTCTGGACCTGGCATGCAGGCCCGCAGGGGCTAAAAGCCCACTCTTCGCAGCACGCTTATGGCGCGCTCTGAAGTAGCGCCTTGATACCATTCCGCACGCGAGCCACAGCTCGCTTGCCACCAGTGGCGGGACTCAAGACTTGTGGCGCCGACGTGCACGCGAAGTGCCCTGCCGCAGAGGAGCAGCGTTGGTGCCGGCGAGAATCGAGCGCAGTACGCGCGTCAACTCCCGCCCGGCGCTGCGCAATTCGTCCCGATGATGAACTGAGAGCTCACTCAAAACACGCTCCCCCTTGGGAGTCAGGTGAATCGTTACCTGCCGGCGGTCCAGCCCATCGCGCTGCCGCTGCACCAGCCCGTGGGCCACAGAGCGGTCAATCAGTTCCACTGCGCTGTGGTGCCGAATCTGCAGGCGCTCGGCCAGCACGCGGATGCTCGGCTTCACCCCTTGGGGAATGCCGCGAACGGCGAGCAGTAATTGGTGTTGCTGCGGGTCAATGCCCGCGGCGCGCGCGGCTTGCTGGCTGAAGGTCAGGAATTTTCGGATCTGGTACCGGAATTCGGCCAGGGCGCGATATTCGACATCGGA
>DASQXC010000120.1:0-2641 GCA_035639935.1 Terriglobales bacterium | reverse complement strand
AGGCGGCCAGCTCGGTCGAGCGACTGCGCAATTTCAAGCTGCGTCTGGAGACCGGACACTTCGAGCCAGGCGTCAACACTAAGATCGCTGCCTTGGCACGCGACACCAGGGAGCGCTTCACGGCGGCAATGGCCGACGACTTGAACACTGCCGAAGCACTGGCCGCGATCTTCGACATGGTGCGCGAGGTAAACGCCGCTGCCGATGCCGGCGAGGTCAAGCGAGATGACATTTCTCAACTGCTCGCCGTCATGCAGCAGTTCGACGAAGTCTTCGATGTACTGCGCGACAACGACGCACCCAAGATCGCTCGCATCCTCGAGTGGGCGAAGAACGCAGGCAAAGCCGGCGCGGCGGCCGAGATCGAAAGTGCGCCAGCAATGAGCGATCAGGAAATCGAAGAGCTGATTGCGAAACGCGAGGCCGCACGTCGCGCCCGCGATTTCAAGGCTTCCGACGCGATTCGCGCCCAGCTTGCCGATGCCGGCATCATCGTGGAAGACACCAAGGACGGCGTGCGCTGGAAAAGGAAATAGCTGTACAGCCCTGAAGCCGAAAAGGACGTCGCAACGACTTCCAGGACCTTAGCGCGTCAAGGCTACGTCTTCCTGCTGGCGCGCATGTCCAGACATCCGGATAGGGTTGGATTGCACCGAAGTAAATTACTACCCTACATCAGGTATCGGCTTATGCTTTGGTTCGTCCTACTGCTGATCATTCTTCTCTGGACAGTTGGCACGATAGCCAATTACACCTTCGGCGGTCTGCTGCACATATTGCTGCTCGTGGCGTTGGTCCTGCTCATCCTGCAGTTGGCGTCAGGACGCGGCCACACTACTTAAAATTACCGAAAAAAATGGCTCCGCAGTGCGCGGAGCCGAAACGATTCTTCTGGGCCGCACGCTTACGTTCCCACCACCTGTGCCGCAGACACCTCCGCTTCGCGCAGGAATTTGGCGGCTTCCTCCGGCGGAGTGGGATTGATGTAGAAGCCGGTGCCCCATTCGAAACCCGCGGTCTTGGTCAACTTGGGCATGAACTCGATGTGCCAGTGGTAGTGGTCGTTGATGGGGTCCTGCAGCGGCGAGCTGTGCACCACCAGGTTGTAGCTGGGGTTCTCCAGCACGCGGTCAGCGCGCACCAGCAGGTCCTTGATGGCTTTGGCCAAGGCCTCATACACGTGCGACGGCGAGTTCTCAAAGGCCGACTCGTGCCGCTTAGGCAGGATCCAAGTCTCAAATGGGAAGCGCGGCGCGTACGGACTCATGGTCACGAAATCCCGGTTTTCCGAAACCACGCGTACGTCATCGGCAAGCTCCTGCCGGATGATGTCGCAGAAGACGCAGCGCTCCTTGTAGATGTAATACTGCTTGGCCCCTTCCAGTTCCTCGATCACCTGCTTGGGCAGAATGGGCAGGGCGATCAGTTGCGAGTGCGCGTGCTCCAGGGACGCGCCCGCCGGCTCGCCGTGGTTCTTGAACAGCAGGATGTATTTGAAGCGCTTGTCCTGGCGCAGGTCCAGGATGCGGTCGCGCATGGCCCACAGCACGTCCTCGATGCGCTTTTCCGGCAGCGTGGCCAACGTGGCGTTGTGGTCCGGGGTCTCGATGATGACCTCGTGCGCCCCAATGCCATTCATCTTGTCGAACATGCCTTGGGCCTGTCGGCCCAGATTGCCCTCGATGCCCAGCGCGGGAAACTTGTTGGGAACCACGCGGACGGTCCAGCCGGGGCTGTCACGCTCCGGCGACGGCCCGCCGTTCCTGCTGGGGCGAAAGGCCAGCACCTCAGGCGGCGTCTTGGACTCATTGCCGTAGCAAAACGGGCAAAAGCCGCCTTTCATTTTGACTTGCTCGCGGGAGAAGTCCGTGGGACGCTTGGCCCGGTCGGTCGAAATAATCACCCAGCGTCCGGTGATGGGATCTTTTCTCAGCTCAGGCAAGGTATGAATCCTTTCGGCAGGTATGTAGCGGATATCTTACGACACCGGGATGGCATTCTTGAATAGCTCAAATTGAAGATCAATGCCATCAACCATATAGATGCTCAAGATGTCGAAACGATGGTGCAGTCCGCTGCTCCCCGGAGTGCGTTGCAGGCCGGGTTTTCCACAGCGCGGGAAGTGGCGCAAATATTCACGCGCCATGCCGCGCAGCTCGCGTTGTTTCGCGAGATCGACGGCGGCCTCGGCCGGCTTGACCTCGCGCGTGGTGCGGGTCTTGACTTCGATGAAGCAGAGCACGTCGCCGTCCCAGCCCACCAGGTCAATCTCGCCCTGCCGCCGACGTGAGCGGTAATTGCGCGCCACAATCACGTACCCCATCTTGCGCAGATAGAAGTACGCCTCTTCCTCTCCGCGCCGCCCGGTTTGGAGATGCTGCGGCTGCTCTGGCGACCTTAGCAGCAGGTTCGCCGCTCGATCCATGGCCCGGAGCGCCAGCCGTGTGAGCTGTCCCGACATGGGCGGGGATTGTACCGCAATGCACCTCAGGGCGGGGTTCCCATCGCGCTCTCTGGTGTTCTTTATTAAAGGATTGTCCCGCCGGGGGTGAGCCCCAAACAGAATCTAGGGTTACGAGATACCCCAGCTCGGGTCGATGAAAACAAAAGAGTTAAAGGTAAAATCTTGATAGGCAAGTGG
>DASQXC010000119.1:0-9656 GCA_035639935.1 Terriglobales bacterium | reverse complement strand
GGGCACTTCCTCTCGGAAACGCTCCTGCGACTTGGGCTGGCAGCCGTTCTGGGCGGCATGATCGGCCTGGAGCGCGAACTCCGGCGCAAACCCGCCGGCCTGCGCACCAACATGTTCATTTGCTTTGGTTCAGCCATGTTCACAGTGATGTCCTACAAGCTGGCAAGCATGTACGCTGGAGACCACACTCGCATCGCGGCGCAGATCATCCCCGGAATCGGCTTTATCGGCGCGGGTTCGATTCTGCACTCGCGCGGAGCAGTCACCGGCTTGACTACTGCCGCTACCATCTTTGTGGTTGCTTCCATCGGTATGGCCGCC
The DNA here is from genome assembly GCA_035639935.1 of Terriglobales bacterium. Lineage (GTDB taxonomy): Bacteria > Acidobacteriota > Terriglobia > Terriglobales > Acidobacteriaceae > JAHFUA01. The sequence goes on along the minus strand of DASQXC010000119.1, from coordinate 9,335 downwards.
GGCGGAGGACTTTACCTGCCCGCGCTCTTTGCCACGGTGCTGATCCTGCTCGCCCTCATTATACTGGCCGTGCTAGAAGAGCGTTTCGGCCTGAAACCTATGCTGCAGGCGTACGAAGCGGTGGGTGCAGATGCTGAAGGCGTGATCTCAGCGGTCAACGAGATCTTGGAAGACGAACAGAAGGCCATGCAGACGGTGCAGGTCAGCCGCACGGACCACCAATACCGCATCCTGTTTAAGGTGGACGCTACTCGCAACGAGCACGAGGCGCTGATGCAGCGCTTCCGGCAGTCGCCCACGTTCGCGCGCATCGCTGCCCTGGGCGAGCCCGAAAAGGAATGACCGCCGTTCCCTTCGTCAAGGCCGTGGCCTGTGGCAATGACTTCCTGCTGATCGATGGCATGCATGCTCCCGACGATCTCGCGGGGTCCACGCGCCGCATGTGCAACCGCCATCAGGGTATCGGTGCTGACGGCGTGGAGTGGCTGTTCCCCGCAGCCGATGCGGACGTGCGCGCTCGCCTGCTCAATGCCGACGGTTCTGAGGCGGAGATCTCCGGCAATGGAACCCGGTGTGTCGCTGCCTGGTTGGCCGCCGAACATGGCAAAGATAAGATCGTCATCCGCACCGGTGCCGGACTGAAGACCTGCAGGTTGCTGGGTCGCCGTGGCCCGGAGTTCGAATTCGAAATGGATATGGGCGAGCCGCAAGTGGGAGATGAGTTCTCCATCAAACTCGCATTCGGGGAGGTCCGCGGCATACCAGTTTCGATGGGCAATCCCCATTTCGTAGTTTTTGTCGAGGACTTTGCTCCCGGCTGGCAGGCCGAAGCCGCCGAAATCGGCAGGCATCATGACTTCAAGCATGGGATTAATGTTGAATTGGTTCGTATTCTTGAGCAGGGTCAAATTGAAGCCCGTTTTTTCGAGCGCGGCGTCGGCGAGACGTACTCCTCCGGCACCGGTTCTTGTGCCGCAGCAGTAGCCTCGATTTTCAGCGGCAAGGCGGTTTCGCCGGTTGTGGTCCGTGCGCCCGGTGGCGCGCAGACCGTGGCCTGGAACGGGAGTATCTGGCTGCGCGGCCCGGCGCGACTTGTCGGACGGGGCGAGTTTTTCGTTTAAGATGGCAGGTTGGATTCAATCTGAGTGCGCCTTTAGCTCAAGAAAGTTGCAGTTTATTTCGGAAGGCGTAGCTTCAGCGCGGCGCAAACATGGAGACGAGAGAAGTGGCCTTGGAAAGAATCCTCAGGGGCTGAAGCCGATCACTTGATGAGGCGAACGGCATGGCTGAAGCCATGTCCCTCCGAAACAAGTGCAAGCCATGTCCCTCCGAAACAAAAGGCAAACGACGTGAAACGCTTAATCCCACCGGCCTTGCAGCCCGGCGATACGGTCGGGATCATCGCGCCTGCAGGGGCTTTCAATCGCGAACGTTTTCTCACTGGCTGCGAGCGGCTGCGGCAGATGGGATACCGGCCGTTTTATCTCGACTCCATTTTCGACCGCGACCTTTACTTCGCCGGTTCAGTCCAGCGCCGCGTGCGGGAATTGGAAGAGCTGTTCGAGCGCGACGAGGTCAGGGCCGTGCTTTGCGCCCGCGGCGGGTACGGCTGCAACTACCTGCTGCCGGAATTGAATATTTCGAGAATCGCCGCTCATCCCAAGATCTTCGTCGGCTGCAGCGACGTGACCACGCTGCTCACCTGGTTTCTCGATGCCGCCGGACTGGGCACATTTCACGGGCCCATGGTCGAAAAGGCTTTTGCCTCGCCCGACGGCGTAGACCTGGCCTCCTGGTCGGCGGCCACGAATTCTGCCGAGCCATGGCAGATTACCGGCGAAATGGAGCCGCTGGTGGAGGGAACGGCAGAAGGGGTTCTGTACGGCGGCTGCCTGTCACTGCTGGTCGAATCACTGGGCACGCCATACGAGATGAGGACGGAGGGCGTTATTCTGTTTGTCGAAGACGTCAACGTTAAGCCATACCAGGTTGACCGCATGCTCATGCACTTGAAGCTGGCGGGGAAGTGGGGCGGGGTGCGCGGCCTCGTCTTCGGCGAGATGGCGGATTGCCGCCAGTCCGCCGATCAGCCCTATGATGTGCAAGAAGTGATCACGCGTGTCGTTGGGGATTTGGGAATCCCAGTGGCTTACGGGTTGCGATCGGGGCACGTCTCACGCGCTAACATCACCCTGCCTCTGGGCGTCCGCGTACGGCTGAAGGTGGAGAGCAGCGTGCACCTCGACATTCTGGAGCCGTCAGTTTCGGTGCGCCCGGCAGTGGTCGCCCGTGATTCACAACTCGCAACTCACGACTGAAAATGCCAGAGCAACAGCACGTCCATCTGATCGGTGTTTGCGGAACGGCGATGGCCTCGCTGGCGGGAATGCTGAAGCAGCGCGGCTTCCGCGTGACAGGCTCGGACGCAGCGGCTTACCCGCCCATGTCAGATTTTTTGGCCTCGCTGGGGATCCCGGTGGCGCAGCCCTACACCGAAGCGAACCTGAGGCCGCGCCCTGACCTGGTCGTGGTAGGCAACGCCATCTCCCGCGGCAACCCAGAGCTGGAGCACGTGCTTGACCAGCGCATTCCCATGCGCTCGCTGCCGCAGGTCCTGCAGGAACATTTCTTGCGTGGGCGCGAGACCATCGTGGTCGCCGGCACGCACGGCAAGACCACGACCACCTCGATGCTGGCGTGGATCTTCGAGACGGCAAGCCTGAAACCCTCATTCCTGGTAGGCGGTATCGCGGAGAACTTCGCCGCCAGCTTCGCCGTGCGCCAGGGCCGTCACTTCATCCTTGAGGGCGACGAATACGACACCGCGTTCTTCGACAAAGGCCCCAAGTTCCTGCACTACATGCCCGACGCGGTGGTGCTTACTTCCGTCGAGTTTGACCACGCAGATATCTATCCCGATCTGGAGGCGGTGAAGACGGCCTTCAAGCGGCTGGTGAACCTGGTCCCGCGTCGAGGTCTGCTAATTGCCTGGGACGGCAATCCCAACGTGGATGAATGCATCGCGCGAGCCTTCTGCCGCGTCGAGCGCTATGGATTCAGCGAGCGCGCCGACTGGCAGATCCGGGAATTGCGGTTCGAACCCGGGCGGACCACATGGTCGGTGTTCCGCGGCGGTCAGCGGTGGGAGGATTTCGAATTTTCGCTCGCCGGCGACTACAACGTGCTCAACGCTACCGCGGCCGCTGCCATGGCTGCAGATCACGGTATCTCTTCTGAAACCATCTACTCTGGGTTAATGACGTTCAAGAGCGTGAAGCGGCGCCTGGAGGTCAAGGCGCAGGTGAACGGCATCACGATCGTGGATGATTTTGCGCACCATCCGACTGCCATCGCCGGAACGCTGCGTGCATTGCGCACAGTCTATCCTGGAAGGCGCTTGTGGGCGGTGTTTGAGCCGCGCTCCAATACGCTTCGCCGCAAGGTCTTTGAGAACGAGTTGGTGGCGAGCCTGGCCATTGCTGATCAGGTGATCGTGGCGAGTGTATATCGAGCCGACAGCATCCCGGAAGCACAACGCCTTTCGCCAGCCTCCGTGGTGGCCGCGCTGGTGCGCGCCGGCAGGCCCGCGCGCGAACTGGCCGACGCCGATGCCATTGTGGACACCATTGCGCCTGAACTGCGCAGCGGCGATGTGATTGCCATTCTTTCCAATGGCGGTTTCGGCGACATTTACGACAAGCTCCCCCAGCGGCTGAATTCCGCATACGAGGTCTCCTTGCGGCCGTGACGAGCAGACTGCTTTCCATCGCGGTGCTATTACTGGCTAGCGGCGCAGCATCGGCTCAGCAGACCGAAGCTAGCTTTGCTTTAGGCGTCGGGCCGATTGAATACACCGTCAAACTGGCCGACGCGCGCCGCCATCTGGTGCACGTGCGCATACGGTTGGCGGAAGGCGGGGCCGAACGCGATCTTCAACTTCCAGTTTGGAACGCACTTTATCAGGTGCGGGACTTCGCTCAGTACGTCGTCAGCGTAAGTTGCCATGCACCTTCCGGCTCGTCGCTGCCGATTCGCAAGCTCGACAAGACTACGTGGCGTATTACGGGCGCTCAGCAGGGCGCCGATTGCGAGTACGACATCATCGCCAATCTTCCAGGTCCCTTCGGCGCGCAATACAACGAGGAGCACGCGTTTTTCAATCTCGCCGAGGTACTGATGTATCCGGTGGATGCGCGCGCCTCTCCGGTCAACGTATCATTCACCGGATTCCCCAACTACTGGCTTATCGCTACGCCCATGACGGCGGCTGGTTCCGAAGTAGCACCCGGTCCGGGCACATTCACGGCCCCCAACTACGACCAGATGGTGGACTCGCCGGTGGAGATTGGCGCTTTCGCCCAGGCTTTCGTTACCCAAGGCGACGTGAACTATCGCGTTGTCGTGGATGCAGCTTCGGGCGACTACGATATGGGCCGTTTGGTCGAGATCGTGCGCACCATCGTTCGCACCGAGACCGCCTGGATGGACGATCGGCCATTCAGCCAATATCTGTTCATCTTCCATTTTCCGCGCGGCCCAGGCGGAGGTGGGATGGAACACGCCAACGCAGCCGTCCTGGAGATGAACGCGGAAGCGGCGAAGCACGATCCGGTGGCGCTGGCATCCGTAACAGCGCATGAGTTCTTCCACTCCTGGAACGTCAAGCGCATCCGCCCGCAGTCCCTCGAGCCGATTGACTACACCCGTGAGCAGTACTCCGCCGCACTGTGGTTCAGCGAAGGCGTTACCAGCACTGTAGCCGATTACACGCTGCTGCGCGCTGGGCTGATGGACGAGAGCCGCTGGATGCGCCACCTGGAAGGTGAAATCGGGATGCTTGAGCGGCGGCCCGCCCACCTAACGCAATCGGTCGAAGAGTCCAGCGTTGATGCCTGGCTTGAAAAATATCCAGCGTATCGACTACCGCAGCGCAGCATCTCCTATTACAACAAGGGGGAACTGATTGGCGTGCTGCTGGATCTGGCAGTACGCGACGCCACCAAAGGCCAGAAGTCGCTGCGTGATGTTTTCCGCTGGATGGACCGCAATTATGCCCGGAAGCAGAAGTTCTTTCCCGATACCGCCGGCGTGCGGCAGGCGGTGGAAGCGGTTACCGGCAAGGACTTCCAGGAATTCTTCGATCTTTGCGTGAGCGGCGCCGCGCCTTTGCCTTACAACGATTACTTCAAGACAGTGGGCCTGGAACTGAAGCCGCGCAAGGCGGTGGCCCCAGATCCGGGATTTGCCCTGGTGCGCAACTTCGACGAGCCTGCGGTGGTAGCGGCGGTGGACGACAACAGCGAAGCGCTGCGACAGGGGCTCGCCATCGGCGACGTGATCCTGCTGATCAATGGCAAGCCTTTCGCCGGAAGCTTTGAGGACCGCGTTGCCGGCATGCACGTGGGCGACACTATGAGGTTGCGTGTCGCAGGACGCGAGGGCCAGCGGGACCTCAAGTTCAAGCTCAGCGGCAGGCAACGGGAGGAGTTCGCGATCGTCAGCATGCCAGCACTGAGCTCCGAACAGCGCGCACGGCGCGCCGCCTGGCTCACGGCCGACGACCAGGAGCCCACAGATGCGCTCAAGGGTGCCATTCGCGCCAAGGCGATCCCATGAGCCCCGAGGAGCCAAAGCTAGTGGGTAGAAGTCAGCAGCTCAAATACTGGGTTTTTTCTCGATGACCCTGGCGCTCAGCACTACCCCGCTGCGCCCGTCGTGCAATTTGAGAGGAAACAGCAGCACGTTCCACACCCAGCGCGGATTCTTTACCGGCAGATGCGGCAGGCCACGCGGGCTGCGCTCGACATAGGTCTCGCGCGTCTCGGCTACGTTGCGGACGGTTGCCTTCCAGCCGTCGCCCAGTTGGGGGAATTGTTCGAACAGGTTCTTGCCCACGAACCACGCGCGCTTTTTGTCGCACATCGTGGCGAAGGTATCGTTGACGTACTGCCAGTTGCCCTCCGCGTCCACGATCTCCAGTGCCACATCGTCGCCCATGGCCATGCCGATGCGGGAGTAGTAGAAATCGCGGGAGTCCACCACGACCGGCTTGCCGCGTTTCTTCGCTTCGAAGCTGCGCAGGGCGGCCACTAGGTCGTCCACCGAGCTGTAGCCCTTAAGCAGGTGCATGTCAGCGACGCCGCCGAAACTGCGCTCCAGCGTGGCCGACAAAATGATGATAGGAACCTGTGGACGCTTCTGCCGCAGACTTTCGGCCACTTCGGTTCCAAACTTCCCCCGGCCGAGATGGTAATCCAGTACGGCGATGTCGATGTCGTCCAGCTTCGCCTCGGCTTCTTCCACCGAAGCGGCGGTGACCGAGTCATACCCGTGCTTTCGCAGGATGGTGGAGCGCAGCAGCAGGTTCTCTTGGAGATCGTCAAGCAACAGCACGCGGATTGGCTTACGCTCCGACTTGGGGGGCTCTTGCTTTTCATCGGGCATAGGGTTGCTACTCGCTGCGGGTTTGGCCACTCAGTACCGTTCGATGCGTTCCAGCGCTGGCAGCGGCCACTCTATTTTACTGTGAGGTCCTGGGCGGCACGGCGGCGGATAGCCTTCACAACCTCCGGCAGGCGTTGGAAGGCAGCAACGCAGCGCAGCCATTGCTTGTTTTCCATCGCCGGATAGCCGCTGACCATCTTCCCATCCTCAACGTCATTGGGGATCCCGCTTTGGGCCGTGGCCACAACACCATTTCCGATGCGACAGTGCCCAGCGATGCCCACCTGCCCAGCGAGAACCACTTGGTTGCCGACCTCGGTCGAGCCGGCCAGGCCGACTTGCGCGCACAGCAGGCTGTCCTCGCCCACGGTCGAGCCGTGTCCTATCTGTACCAGGTTGTCAATCTTTGCCCCGCGCTTGACGCGGGTTTCCCCCACGCTGGCGCGGTCCACGCAGGCGTTGACCTGCACTTCGACGTTGTCCTCAAGCACCGCCCGCCCGGACTGTACGATCTTATGCCATCTGCCTTGGTCATCTTTGGCGAAGCCGAAGCCGTCGCCGCCAATCACCGCCCCGTTCTGCAGCACCACATTGTCTCCCAGACGACAATATTCGCGAACCACGGCGTGGGCGTGCGCAAAGAAGTTGGTGCCTATGTGTGCCCCGCGATAGATGACTACGTGTGGCAGCAGCACGCAGCCGGCGCCAATCTCAACATCTTCGTCGATCACCACGTAGGCGCCGATGTGCGCGTGTGGACCAATGCGGGCGGAGTCGTGGATCATCGCCGTGGAATGGATTCCCGGCGTATATCGCGGCGGTCGATAGAACAATTCCAGCGCCCGGGCAAACGCCAAATACGGATTGGCGCTGCGAAGTGTCGGCAGTGCCAGAGAAGGAAAGCCTTCGGCCACGATCACCGCCGATGCCTGGGTAGTCTTTGCCGCAGCAGCGTAGCGCGGATTGGCGACGAAGGTCAATTGTCCCCGGCCAGCCTGCTCGATCCCCGCCACACCGGTAATGTGTACGTCTTCGCCTTGCAGTCGCGCCTCTATCGCGGATGCAATTTGGGAAAGCTTCATGGATGACGATTCTAAATTACCGAACCGAGGTGGATGCAGCTTGCCGGTTGGCCTCTTTGCTCGCTGTTGCCCGAAGGATCGCGGCCATGGAGACCGCCATAAAGGGGTCGCGATCACCAGCCCGGCAGCAGGGTGAATTCCCAAACGTGATCACGCAAGGGGCGGTTATGTGGACGCGCGTAGCTGATCTGCCCCACTGCAAAGCCCAGCAGGTTTACGCGCAAGAATCCGCCAAGGCTGCTGACCGTCTTTCGCGGGCCGCCGACGAAGCTTGGATTGGAAGACTTGCCCCATGCAACTCCGGCGTCATAGAACGGGCCAATCTCCAGCGGGGGCACGCGGGTGGTGTGTGGAATGGCGCCGAGCGGCCCGAGTAGTTCCGTCCGCAGTTCGGCGTTGGCCACGGCGATGCGGCTGCCGATGAGTTGATCGACGATGGAGCAGGTTCCTGTCTGGTTGAAATTTGCGCCGCACTCATTCGCGGAGATCGAATTGATGTTGTAGCCGCGGATGAATTCGGGATATCCAAGAAAAAGAGGCTGCAGCCGCGGGTCCTCCGCACCGCCGCCGTAGCGGCCATAGTGCAGCACACGTCCCGCGAGCGAGAGCGGCTTGGCAATATGGAGGTAGCGGCGGTAATCGAGCAGAACGCTCGAGAAGGTCAGGGTTCCACCGTCCACTCCGGCTTGGAAGCGGTAGCGCTGACCTGCTACCGGGCTCACCCCGGCAAAAAGTGAGGTGTCGTACACAAGCGCCGCTGCTGCTGTGCCCTCGCTCAAGCCGTTGGGGGTCGGAATGTTCTGTGTTTGCCGGGCCAGCAGATTACCGAAAGCGTCAAAGGTGTCCGTCTCGGCTTGGGCGGCAAAGCCGATGTTTTCGTACCCTCCGCTCAATTCGATTCGCTGTGCACGATTGAAGGGATAGGCGAAGTAGGCCGTGACGGGGCGGTCCTCTTGCCAAAACGTGATTACCTGCTGAATGAAGATCGGGGTTCCGTCGGGAGCCGTCGTTTGTGACACGGCTACGCCGCCGCTGATGTAGGGGATTTGGCCGGCCGTCAACCCCCAGGTGAATCGGTGGCGATTATTTTCGTAATTTCCCAAACCGGTCAGGTTGCGCGCAAAGTTCTGGGTCCCGTTGGTAGTGATCGCCTGGCCGATTACATTCAATTCGTGGGAATTCAGAAGATCGCTGAAATGGAGCTGCGTCCCACCGCCGACGCTCGTGCCGAATGTGCTGTATCCAGCCGCGAGCGTCGGTGGCGCAACGTAATCGAGGCTTAGATGCGGGGAATAGCTCTGGCTGCGGAAGTTCGTAGCTGTGACCAGGCCGGTGTTGGCGTCCTGCAGGTAGGATTCCACAGCGCTTTGCTGGCGCGGATGCGGCGGCAGCAAGGCTGGTCTCAAATCTGCGAGCGCCATCGTATTCTTTGCCACCGGTAGCGATGCGGGCGAGTTGATGCGTTCAATGTGAAAGTCGCCCTTTACGAACGCGCTATAGACCAGCGCCCCGGATTTTGCCGCTACCGTGAAAGCGGGACTGGTTCCCGTCACGCCGCTGACTCCAGTCTGCACATTCGTAATCGGCGTGACAGCATGGTCGTCCAGGCGGATACGATAAATGTTGGCGATACCATTGGCGTCGGAGAGGAAGTACAGGTTGTTGCCATCAAGCGACCACTGTGGGTTCATGCTGTTTCCATCGCTCATGGTGGGCAGAGGCCGAATTTTGCCCGTGTCCACGTCCAGCAAGCCAATGCGATACCGCCCGATTGCGAGATCATTCATATCGCTGGTGAAGCGGTCGCTG
>DASQXC010000118.1:0-9030 GCA_035639935.1 Terriglobales bacterium | reverse complement strand
CAGCCGTTATTGGGGCTTTATCCCCCGGGAGAACATCATTGGCCGTCCTATGTTTATTTACTGGTCATTCGAAACTCCCGCCGACCAGTACCGCAAAACCAGCATCCCCGACCGTCTGGCATTCGTGTTGAAAGTCATCGTGCATTTCCCTACGCAAACGCGCTGGCGGCGCATGCTGAAGATGGTGTACTGATGCTCGCAGGCCGTTCCATGCGCCGGAATATGCTCGCGGCCGGATTGGTTTTGTCCCTGATGGTATTCGTGCCTCCGCTGGTGAAGCTGAAGAGCTTCCACAAGGACATTATCGAGGCAATCAGTGGGGGACTGGGACGGCAGGTCAGCTTCCACGAGGTCAGGCTCCGGGTCTTTCCCCGACCCGGGTTCCGACTAGAAGGATTCGTGGTACAGGACGACCCGGCCTTCAGCAGTGAACCCATGCTGCGGGCCGACGAGGTGAGCGCCAATCTGCGGCTGAGTTCTCTCTGGCGCTGGCGGCCGGAAATCAGTTCGTTGGTCCTGAAATCTCCCCCGGGCAAGCAGCCATGGAGCTTCAACATCGTACGCCGGCAGGACGGACGCTGGAACGTGCAATCCCTGCTCGCGCGCGCCAGCCAGACATCCACGGTGTCCACAAACAAAAATTTCCATCGCGCCTGGTTTTGGCGTGCTGGGTCGCAAACCCAGCCCCGCTTCCCCTATTTGGAAGGTGAAGGTGGGCGCATCAATTTCAAGGCCGGCAGGGAGAAAAAGGCCTATGCGCTCAGTGAAGCTGATTTTTCCTGGTGGATGGCTTCAGACAGCGAGTGGAACCTGCGGCTGCACGCGCGTCCTGTACGCACCGACACCAATATGAGCGACACGGGCGTGATCGAGGCCACAGGAACTGCCGGCCGCTCACTGCGCCTGGACGAGACACCATTGCGTCTCCGCGCCAGGTTTCATGGAGCACAACTGGGACAGCTCACACGGTTGGTATACGGCCGTGATCGCGGATGGCGTGGCTCGATAAACGTGGTGATGGATGTCATCGGCACTCCCAAGGACTTGAAGCTCAGCGCCTCGGGAGCGATCGACGACTTTCGCCGCTACGACATTATCACCCCTGACGCGCAGCGGCTCGCGGCAACCTGTACCGCGCGCTATCAGTGGCAACACCAGGAACTGTCCCACATTGACTGTCACTTGGGCGATGGCGCGCTAACGCTGCGGGGCAGCATTGCGAACCTTCCCGGTCCCCGGCAGTACAGCTTGACGCTGGTTGCGCAGGGAGCGTCGATGGCGGCACTCGCGCACCTGGCCCGTCATGTCAAGTTCGGGCTCCCTTCGGATCTGAGTGCCGCCGGTGTTCTCGATGCAGAGTTCGCCTACCAGAGGGGACCTCGTGAGCCGACCGCAGCGGGGTGGGCAGGCGAGGGTAGCATTCGCGACCTTGTGCTGCGCTCAAAAGTCTTTGGGCGGGAGCTTGAGCTGGGCTCGATTAAGTTCGGAATTGCTCAGCAGCAAGCAACAGCACAACCGTCAAGGAGGAGCAACCGTGGCAGCATGTACCCCGCGCCCTTCGGCGGCGATAGCCCGACGGAGCCACGTCTGGCGCTGGCCCCCTTCTCAGTCCCGCTGGGCGAGGCTGAGCCAGCTCTGATTCAGGCTTCGCTATCGGCCACAGATTACACCGTCGGGATGGAGGGTGATGCCGAACTCCAGCGCCTGTTCCGGGTGGCTCGCGGCCTGGGAATACATGCCCCTAACATGGGCGCCAGCGGCAGCATCAGAGCGAAGCTGCAAATCGCCGGTAGCTGGACAGGGTTTGCCCCACCGGTCAGTACCGGCTCGCTACAGTTGCGGAATGTGACCGTGCATCTGGCAGGGGTTCGTGGTCCCGCCCACGTGCGCAGTGCCGTGGCCGTCCTGCTGCCGGAGAAGGTTCGCATCGAACATCTGGTCGCCGTGTTTACGGCCAGTCACACAGCAGTGGACGGCTCGCTGGCTCTATCGCGCGGCTGTGACAGTCCACAGCCATGCCCACTCCAATTCGACCTCCACTCCAGCTACATCTCACTGGACGAACTTGACAGTCTGCTTAACCCACGGTTTCGGGAGGTGCCGTGGTATCGCGCACTGGCAGGCGACGCCGGCGGGAGCCTTGCAACTTTGGCCGCCCAAGGCCGCCTGCGGGCAGACCACGTTACGCTCAGAGGCTTGGAACTCCAGCGACTGGTGGCGCAAGCGGAACTGCGTGACCGGCAGTTGCGACTCTCTGATCTCCGGGCGGAGATGTTAGGCGGCAAAATGCGGGCGCAATGGAACGGCGATTTCACCGGTGATATGCCCGTGTACAACGGGTCGGGGACGCTGGAGGGAGTTTCGCTCCCCCAAGTCGCTGCATTGACTGGCAATCTTTGGGCAACCGGCACGGCTGGTGCCAAGTTCAAGCTCGAAATCGCGGGATGGAGCGCCGCTGAGTTGGCGCAGTCAGCCAGGGGCGTGTTGGACTTCGAGTGGCAGAACGGCGTGCTCCCGCACCTCGAACTGAACGGCAGCGGGGCTCCCGTGCGGCTGAAGCGCTTCGTCGGACGCGCCCTGCTGCTCGGACGCCGCCTCGAATTCCAGCAAAGCAGAATCGAGACCGCAGATGGCATCTATTCAGTGAGCGGAACCGCATCCCTTAACCGCCTGGAACTCAGCCTGGTGGATCGAAATTCGCACATGTACGCGGTCTCGGGGACTTTGGAGGAGCCGCACGTCATTGTACTTTCCTCATCCGAGACGCAGGCGGCGTTAGGTAAATGATCCTTTTCCGAACTGCAGCCCCGCCCGCTGCAACCTTAATTCTGGCTACCCTTTTATTTCCGCAGCGGACAACCTCGACGCCTGCTGTCCAGAGCATGGAACGCAAGCTCCAGCACATCGAGAGCAATGCCCAGGCGCCGCGTCCTGACCCAACCCCCACCGTTATGAGCGAGGCGGAGGTGAATGCTTACGTCAACTCAGGTGCCGTCCAATTGCCGAAAGGCGTGAATCGCGTCCACCTGGAAGGACTGCCCGGAATAGTGACGGCGAACACTCGTGTGGACTTTGACCAGATCACGCACGGCAGCCGCTCCATGAATCCACTTCTCATGCTGTTCAGCGGCGTGCACGACGTGCAGATCGCTACCCATGCCCATGGGGAACGGGGTCAGGGATACGTCCACGTCGATCGGGTCGCCATTGACGGCGTAGAGGTTCCGCAGGTCGCTTTGCAGTTCTTCATCGACCATTACATCAAACCAAAGCACCCGGAGATCGGCATCGATACGCGATTCCAAATGCCCGACCGCATCGACACCGCCGCCGTCGGCCGGCACCAGCTGACTCTGGCGCAAAAGTAGGGCCATTTTCGCCGGGGAGAAAGGCGGATAGATGCGGATCGAAAAGGAACCCAAAACCGCTGTGGCTCCTAAAATGATTGCTGTTTAACTGCAATCCGCGTTCATCCGCGTCAATCCGCGGCGAATAAAATGCTATCGTTTAGCCGCCCGAAGCATTCGAGGTCACAATGTCCGAACCACTCGACATCCCCCATCACGTTGATTACCGCGACCTAAAGCCCACAGGCCCCGCGGAGAAAGCGTTCCTCGCCTGGATCGAACGGCTGGACCACGAGTTCTCGAACCGCGACTGCGAACACCGCAGCGATGTCGTGCGCGAGACGCTGCACGAGATTTACCTGGGACGACCCTACGAGTCGCCCAAGACGTCAAACTCGCTGGCGCACCAGGCGCTGGTGCATAGCTTCGATCCACGCAACGCAACCATGGAACCGGAATATTATGGCGACGTCGATCCCGATAAATATGCCGAGCGCAAGCCTCTGATCTGGTTCTGGATGATGTACGACCGCTCGCCGCTGGCCATCAATCACTGGCTGGGGTTTCGCGTGCGTTACATGGTTGCGCGCCACGTCTTAAAGCACGTGGGCAAGAACGTCAAGATCTTTCACGGCGTGGAGGTCTCATTCGGGTATAACCTGATCATCGAGGATGATTGCACCATCCACAAGTATGTTCTGCTGGATGATCGCGGGGAAATCATCATTCGGCGCGGCAGCTCGATCTCCGACTACGCCAACGTGTACTCGCATGCGCACGACTTGAACGACCCGCAACTGATTACCAATCGCCGCACGGAGATCGGTCCGCTGGCCCGCGTCACCTATCACGCCACGGTGTTGAGCGGGGTAAAAATAGGCGAGCACGGATTGGTAGGCTCCATGGGTGTGAGCTCAAAAGACGTTGAAGCTTTCCATATCGTCGCCGGCATACCCGCCAAGACAGTGAAGGTCAAGACCATCGCGCCGGAATGGGTGCGGCAGGCGACAGCCGAGAAGCAGCAGGCGCAGTCGGGGTGAACTCAGGAGCCACCCAGAGCGTGTTACTATCAGGCTTCATCGCATGCACCTTGATCCCTTCGAGTTGTTCGTCTCATACGCGGTACTCGTGTTCGCCATCAGTGTGCACGAGGCTGCGCATGCCTGGACTGCCTCTCGCTACGGCGACCCTACCGCCCGCATGCTGGGCCGAATCACCCTGAACCCGATCTACCATATTGACCCGATTGGTACCTTCGCTCTGCCCGTGATTGCAATGATTTCGGGGATGCCTCTGATCGGCTGGGGCAAACCCACTCCGGTCAACCCGCTCAATTTCGGTAGGAATCACGTCCGCGCCGACATCATGACCTCGGTCGCCGGCCCGATCAGCAATCTGGTCGTTGCCACCGCCTCCGTGCTGGTGCTGGCAATTGTCACACGTGCGCAGTTGATGCTGGGCGGTGCCGCTGAGCCGCTATTTCGACTCTTCGTTGCCGCGCTGGAGATCAATGTGCTGCTTGCTGTCTTCAATATCATTCCCGTACCTCCACTGGACGGTAGCCACGTTCTGCGTCACGCCCTGTCTGGCAGGTCATTGGAGCTCTACGACCGCATTGGAGTATTCGGTTTGCTCCTTCTGTTTGTTGTCGGCCGCAGCATTATTCGGACTTTGGAAGCGCCGTTCATGGCTTTTTTTGCGAGGCTGCTGGTAGCAATCTCGTGATGATAACTGCCATTAAACCGCGCGTGCTGAGCGGCATGCGCTCCACTGGCAAGCTGCACTTGGGCAACTACCTGGGTGCGCTGGCCAATTGGGTGGCGATGCAGGACAAGTATGATTGCTTTTTCTTCATCGCCGACTGGCACGCGCTCACCACCGACTACGCCGACACGCACGCAGTAAAGCAGAATTCGCTGGAGGTCATGGTCGACTATCTGGCGGCGGGTCTCGACCCGGAGCGCTCGATGATCTTTCTACAGTCGCACGTGCCGCAGCATGCTGAGCTGCACTTGCTGCTCTCGCTCATTACGCCGCTGGGATGGCTGGAGCGCGTTCCCACGTACAAGGAGCAACGAGAGAACATCAGGGACAAAGAACTCGGGACCTACGGCTTTCTCGGCTACCCCGTACTGCAATCAGCCGACATCATGATGTACAAAGCCAATTATGTTCCGGTGGGCGAGGACCAGGTTCCGCACATCGAGATCACCCGCGAGATCGCGCGGCGCTTCAACGGCTTCTACCAATATCAAGGCCGCAACGTCTTCCCCGAGCCGCAGCCGCTGCTCACGCCCGCAGCTAAAGTACCGGGTACCGACGGGCGCAAGATGTCGAAGTCCTACAACAACACCATCTTGCTGAGCGAGCCGGAAGCAAGCCTGCGGCAGAAGCTCAAGACCATGGTGACCGATCCGGCGCGGGTTCGGCGCAGCGACCCCGGCAATCCGGACGTCTGCCCGGTCGGCGATTTGCACAAGCTCCTGAGCGATCAGGAAACTATGGCCAAGGTGGATGCTGGTTGCCGGAGCGCGGGCATCGGGTGCATCGAGTGCAAGAGCTGGGCCGCTGATGCCATGGTGACGCGGCTGGCACCTATCCAGCAGCGGCGGAAAAAATATGAGGATGATCCGAAGCTGGCCTGGGATATCCTCGAAGCGGGCTCCGCCCGGGCGGCAAAGGTTGCCGCAGCCACCATGGACGAGGTACGCGAGGCCATGCACATGTCAAGGCAATACGAGCTACCGGTAAAGGGCGCCGGGGGAATCGGGGAAACATAAGTCCGAATGCCGCAAGTCACTAGCGAAGCCAGTAGCAGTCTTTCACCCAAAGGCGATTTCCCCTTCGCCATTACCGTCGGCCAGGTGTACGACGGCCCGCTCGACCTGCTGCTCGACCTTGTCCGCAAGCAGGACATCAACATCTACGACATCCCCATCGCGCAGATCACGGCCCAGTACCTGGCTTATGTCGAGCACATAAAGCAGTTGGACGTGGACCTGGCAGCCGAGTTCATATATATGGCGGCGGTGCTGATCCAGATAAAGTCGCGCATGGTCTTGCCGCGCGATCCTGCGGCGCCGGCCGCAGAAGACGATGACCCGCGCAAGGACTTGGTCTCGCGCCTGCTGGAACACGAGAAATTCCGCAACGCCGCGCAGATGCTCCTGCAAAAGCAGCAGATCGAGGAGGCCACCTGGTCTAACCCGGCGCTCAAGGAGTTCAAAAATGATGAAGGCATGGAACCCGAGCTAGCTGCAGACGTAGTGGATTTGGTGCGCTCGTTTCGTGTGATCCTGGAGCGCCCCAAGGCTCGCCCCGTGCTGCAACTGGATGAAGAAGCGGTCACGGTGGCGCAGATGATCGACTACATTCGTCGTCGCCTGCTGCTCGAGGACCGGCCGGTACGGCTGAAGTCGCTGTTGCAATACACGCATTCGCGCAATGCCCTCGTGTGCGCGTTTCTGGCGCTGTTGGAGTTGGTGCGGCTGCAGGCCATCCTGCTGCGCCAGGATCGCGTGTTTGGCGAAATTCTGGTGAAGAAGCACGCGATGTTCGACACCGCTTTTGGCGAAGGAGCGGCGGTGCGGGATGACTGGAAATGATTGCAAAGAAAAACGCAGAGGACACAGAGGGACGTGGAAGAAACAGGAACCCTAATGCCTACTCAAATTCCTCTGCGTCCTCTGCGTTTTTCATTTTTTCGCGATTCTAAGGGATTCTCATGAGCCTGAAATCGCAAATCGAAGCCATCATTTACGCGGCGGAAGAGCCGGTGACTGTGGAACAGATGTTCGCCGTGCTCAAGGACGATCTCCGAGCGATGGCGCAGGGAGCCGATAACGAAGCTAGCCTGACACAGTTGAAAGGCACTCTGCAGATGGCCCTCTACGAACTCCTCGCGGACTATGCCGCCGCCGATCGCGGCATGGAAATCCGCCAGGTCGCGGGCGGATATCGCATGTCCACCAAGCCAGAGCATCATGACGTGGTGCGCGCCTTCGTCCGCAGTCTTAAGCCCCCCGTGCGGCTCTCGCTGCCGGCGCTGGAGACATTGGCGGTGATCGCCTACAAGCAGCCGATCACCGTACCCGAGATCAGCGAAATCCGCGGCGTGGACTCCGGCGGCGTCATCGCCACCTTGCTCGACCGCAAGCTGGTCACCACCGCCGGCCGCAAGCAGGTGATCGGCCGCCCCATCCTTTACCGCACGACTAAAGAGTTCCTGCTCCGCTTCGGGTTGGCTGACATCAGCGAACTGCCCAGTATGGAGGAATTCGAGAAGCTCGCCACCGCATCGCTCCAATCAGATTTGGTTGAGGCCGCGCCTGCTGGCGGCGGAGCAGCGTCGCAAGGTGCGGTTCCGGAGACGACTGCGACGCAAGACGCGCCACCCGCAGCGGCAGGCGTGACGGAGCACTCCACGACGATTGAGCTGGGCAAGGCACGCGCCGTTCAACTCACTGCCGCCGATTCGTAAGACTTACCTCTGAGCATCGAATCACAGATGCCCCAGGAGCGCCTGCAAAAGATTATCGCCGCCGCCGGGATCACCTCCCGGCGCAAAGCCGAGGAGTTGATTACTTCCGGGCGCGTCTCCCTCAACGGGCAGACGGTCACCCAATTGGGGCTAAAAGCGGATCCGGCGCGTGACCACATTCGGGTAGATGGCAAGCTGCTGCGCGCCCCCGAGCGCCACGTCTATTTTCTGTTGAACAAGCCGCGCGGCTATGTGACCAGCGTCAGCGATCCCGAAGGTCGGCCTACGGTCATGGACCTGGTCCGCGGCATCGGCGCTCGCGTGTACCCCGTCGGCCGTCTCGATTACGCCAGTGAAGGTCTGGTCCTGCTGACCAACGACGGCGATCTGGCGCAGAAGCTGATGCATGCGTCTTCGCGTGTTCCCAAGACATATCTGGTCAAGGTTGCGGGCCAGCCAAGTGAGGAAGCGCTGGGGAAGCTGCGCTCGGGCATATCCATTGCGCTTGAAGGCAAGCATGGCAGGAAGCGCTTGGCTAAGACGGCTCCTGCGCGTATCCGGCTGGCGCGGGACGCACCTAATCCGTGGTACGAGGTCACCCTGATTGAGGGCAGGAATCGGCAAATCCGCCGCATGTTCGAGCAGGTTGGACATCATGTCGAAAAAATCAAGCGCGTACGTTACGGCAATCTCGAACTGGATGTGGCGCCTGGAAAATGGCGGGCTTTGACCCTCTCGGAAGTACAACGGCTAAAGAGCATGGCTTCGGGGAAAGCGGCTCGACGCGAGCCGGAGCTGGTTCGTGGTACAAAAGAAGCCGATGAGCAAGCTTGAGGACCTGGTTCCCGAGCACGTTCGGGGGCTCGGCGCGTACACGCCAGGAAAGCCGCTACGCCAGGCCGAACGCGAGAGTGGCGTCCGCATGATCAAGATGGCGTCCAACGAGAATCCCTTTGGACCATCGCCCAAAGCGCTAGAAGCAATGCAGGCGGTGCTGGGGCAAGCCAACCTGTACCCCGACAATGATGTATCGCAACTGCGCTTGCGGTTGGCGGAATTACACGGCGTGCGGCCGGAACAGACCGTCGTCACCAATGGTTCGACCGCCCTGCTGGGAGTCATCGCGCGCACCCTGCTGCGACCCGGACTGAACGCCGTCACCAGCGAACGCTCATTCATCATCTATCCCATTGCCACCAAGGC
>DASQXC010000117.1:0-5059 GCA_035639935.1 Terriglobales bacterium | reverse complement strand
AGGCCAGTTGGCAACACCGTCCCGGCCCTATGTTCCTACCGCGATCCTGGCGTAGCGCGGTGGAAGCGCCGGACTTCAGCCCGGCGAAAGGTGCATCTTCACAAGGGTGGGCTTTTAGCCACTGGGCCTAAACGCCGACGTTCCGCAATAGCCTTTTTCGCAGGCCTGAAGGCCTACGCTTCCACCGGCACACTTTTCGTAGATCTGCTCTAAAGGACCGGCTTGCCACCGGGCTGAAGACGGGTGCTTCTACCGCCTAGCTCTAACCAGCCTTAATCAGTGCGAGGGTCGGGCTCGAAATTTTCGGTTTACTTGCGGCGAGCCATTCCAAGAGTCCGCGCGAAAACGGTGCCTGCTTCGGCGACTCCCAGAGTATGTGTAGTCCCAAAATAGGCCACTCCGTAAGCTCCTAGGGCCAACGCCGCGACAATGACGGGCGAGTGATGGCCCAAGAAGTGTCGGATCGCCCAACCAATTACCGCCCCCGCTAAAGCTGCTGTCCAAAGTTTTGCCAGGTGCTGCACCGGCAGGCCTGTTCTGCCGATGCGGCGATTCAAGGCACGCCGCAAGAGCACGAACTCAATCCAAGAAGCTACGCCGGCCGAGAGCGTCAGGCCAGCTACGCCCCAGAGGGGGCTGATGCCCAATGCGGGCGGAAGTGGAATGGCGCAGAGATAGCCAAGGGCTGTCGTCAGAATCACTCGCAGTACCGCGAACCGCAGGGGTGTTCGGGTGTCGCGAAGCGCGTAGTATGTAGACGAATAAAGCCGGCTGAGGGTCGAAGAAAGCAGTCCGACGGCCGACCCGCCCAGAATTCTCCAAACCCATACCACATCAGTATGAGTGAATCGGCCGGTTTGATAAATGGCGGCGACAACCACGTCTCCGAGCACGAGAAACGCAACGGCTGACGGCACAACGAAAAACGCAATTTGACGAAGACCGGAATCCAGCCTGCCGCGGAGAATCTTTGCCACTTCCTGTTCGTTGCCTAAAGCGCCCGACATTTGCGGCAGTTCGGCGGCCGAAACCGACATGCCAAACAGGCTCACCGGCAGTGTGTACAGGGTCTGCGCATAAGCCAAGGCGGCCACCGCGCCGGTCGGCAGCAGGCTCGCGAGCAAGGCATCCACGTAGGCGCTGATCTGCACCACCCCCCGCCCCACAAATACCGGAGCGAAATTGCGCACCACGGTTCTGACGTTTTCAGTGTGATAGCTCAGCGTAAGGTGCAGACCCTTCATCAGCCGAAGCACGACGGGCAATTGCATACCCACTTGTAGAGCGCTGCCGACCACCGAGCCCCAGGCCAGAATTTCGGCCAGTGGATATTGAGCGTAGCGGGAGCCAAATCCCCACATGGTGGCGATCATCGCCGCGTTCCAGATGACCGGCGCCGTGTAGGAGAGAAAGAAACGGCCATGACTGTTTAAGATTCCCAGGCACCAGGCAGAAAAGACCAGCAGGCCTACTCCGGGAAACAGAATTCGTACTAACCGGATTGTGAGCTCGCGCTTCTCTCCGGAGAAGCCTGGGGCGATCGCGTCGATCAGATATGGAGTCGCCAGAACGCCCAGCAGAACTAGAAGCGACGTGCTGAAGGCGAGGAGGGAAGCCACGGCGCCGGCGGTTCGCCGCGCTTCCTCGTCGTCTTGCCGCGCCAGCAACTTGGCATAAACCGGAATGAACGAAGCGGAAAGAACGCCTTCGCCGAACAGGTTCTGCAGGAAATTGGGGATGCGTAGGGCTGCCTTGAAGGCATCGGCCGCGTCAGAATTTCCGAAGTAGTGCGCGAAGACGCGGTCACGAACCAGTCCCGCGATGCGGCTGAGGAAGATCCCGGCTGCTACGAGGAAGGCGAACTGCTTCGTCTTGCTGTGTGGGGCCTGCCGCGCCGTGGAGTTCGTCACCGTAGAAGACATTAACTAGGGCGATTCTACACGCGCAAGCATCGGGTGCCCCACCCATGGGCCGGTTTTGCCAAGAGTGGGGTTTTGAGCGCAAGGGAGCTTCGCGGCTGAGCGCGAGCCGGCCGCTACTGGCAGCCGGTGAACTGAATCGGCCCGACGGTGATGACCGCACCTGGACTGGCGTTGATTGTGCCCGTGGACTGCATCGGAGGGGTGCAATCAGGCAGGCTGGTGCTGACCGAAAATGCGTTGGCTTGTAATCCGAAGACGGGCGGTCCGCTGAACGGTTGCAACACAGTGTTGGGCGGGGTGAAGACGCCGAAAAACGGGGTGGTCGCCGGCGAGGCCACGTTGAAATTGGCGCAGGCAATGTTCTGATCGCCGGAGCAGTTCGGCATCGTCAAAAGCGGCGTGGTCACAGGGTTCGGGACGATAAAGATGAAATCAGCGACAAACGCCGGAAAATCAAATGTGACCTTCACCGACACCGGCTCTCCGTTGGCGTCTTTCGAGGTGACAACGCCTGTCAGCAGTTCGGTCGAGGGCGTCATTGTTGGCAGCGACAGGGGAACCTTGCCAACGTTGGTTCCCGGACTGATCGCCGCGCCGGGGCCGAAGGCGCCACCACCTGACACGAGAATGGCGGGAATCGAGAGCTGTCCCTGAGAGGTTAGGGCTTCGGCCACTATGGCGTAGTTGCCCGGCGCCACGTTGTTGAAGGTGAAGTTCCCCTGCGCGTCGGCCTCGGTCCGCATCACCAGCTTGAAATCGCCGCCCATAGCTTCCAGCGCCACCGCGACAACTCCGGAAATGGGTTGCAGCGTGTGCACGTCAACCACCTGGCCGACGATAGTAGTCGGGGGCGGCGGTGGCAATGGGGGCGTCGGTGGTGGCGAAGGTGGTGGTGACGGAGATTTTGGCGGCTGTGGAGCCGTAGGGTTTGAATTGGCAGAACTGGAACTACCACAGCCAGACGATAAAATCAGCGGCAACAGCAAAACCGCGAGAATCGCCGCTAATAGGGCCCTGGTTCCCGTTGACATCCAATCACCTCCGCTGAACCAGGGGCCTTCAGCGTAGATTCCGGCCAGGAGCAGCAGGTTGGCTCCTGCAGAGCGGCGCGCCTATAACGATTGTCATCCCGACCGAGGGGTTCAGCCCCGAGTGGAGGGACCTTGCGTTTCATACCCCTCGATCCTTCTCTCTCGTGCTCCCACACTTGCTGCTGATGACCGCTCGTTGCAGCCGAACTGCTCATCACCACGTTACGCAATACAAGCCCTGCTCAACACGAGGTCCCTACGCTCGGGCTGAAGCCCTCGGTCGGGATGACAAGATTGGGTTGCTAGTCCTAGTAAGTCACCGTCCTGGTACTCAGAATCCTGAGCGGAGCGGTGCTTGGGGGCGGGTTAAAAGGCACCATGGACAACATTTTGTTCACCCAGCAGGAATCGTATTGGATTCCGTTAGTGCCGCCGCCGTTCCAGTTCACGGCCGGTGATCCCATGTCAGGTCCCGGCAGCAGATTCCCGCTCGTGTCGCGAGTTTTGCCCACCAGCACGGAGCCTAAAATCCCGCCGTTTCCGCCGCCGTTCAGATTCATGATCCCTTGCCCGATCACGAGGATCAATCCGTTCCAGGAAAAGTTACCGGACATGTTGAGCGTGCCGGTGACCAGCAGGATGCCGTAGCCGGTGGCGTTTCCATTGAGCGTAAGGCTACCGTTAACCACATCAATAACGGGATTGGCTGCAGTCCCCAGGGCGATGTTGGTGGTGGTGCTGCCCAGACCACTGCCATAAGTGTAGGTGGCTTTCGCGGCGACGGCATTGGCCAGCGAATCCATACCGCTGGGTGTGGTCATTAGATCACCCAAGGCTCCAAACACGTCCTCGACATCGGGAGAAGGGGCATTGGGCGCGCCGATGTAATTGGTCTGCCTGCTGGCGGCATCAATATTAGTAGTGACCTGCGTCTGTGCGCTCGGGGACGTAGGATGGCTGGGATCGTCGTACACTCCAACCGCTACCTTGGGGGGTATCGGCCCAGCGCAAGCCTGTCCCCCAACCGTCTCCGAGCTCGAGGAATGGTCAACACCACTGACCGTGAAATTCTGTGAATTCGGCACCGCGTAAAGGGTGCTGCCGGAGGAGGCAGGGCCGTCCAAGACAAGGGCTCCGGGCAGCGAGAAGGCGCGGGGAGCGGAAGCGACTTCCATCTGGGTCATGGCACGTGAACCGGAGATCGTCTGGGCAAAGGACGTCAACAGAAACACCTGTCCGTTGTAAAAGCCGCCGCCAATGGTGGCTGTACACTGGGCTCCTGTGCCTCCACCGCCGGTAATGTTGCAAGTTGGAGCGGAGGTGTAGCCCGAACCGCCATCGGTGACCTGAATGCTCATCCCAGGGGTAAGGGATGCAATAGCCGCCGCACCGCTGCCTGTCGTGTCGCCGGGGGCATTGGTAAATTGAACCGTGGGCGGAAGGGTGTAGCCGCTGCCTGCATTGCTAATGAAGACGCCGGAAACCTGACCGGTGGGACCTCCCCCAGTATTCGCATGTCCGGTTGCAGCTCCGCCTGGGGCCACTGGCGAAGGCGCTATGCTGAGGGTCGGCGCGGAAGTGTAGCCGCTTCCGCCATTGGTAAGCGTCAGTGACTCCACCGTGTAGCCCAGGGTGTAGCTCATGGTCAGATTGGGCGCACTACAGTTGCTGACCAGATTTCCGTTGTTGTAAACGGAATAGCTAGTGGGGGCAGAGGTGTATGCGCTGCCTGGATTAGTGATGCTGTAGCCGACAACTGTGCCTGCGCCAGCACCCTGCGACTGAAAGGTAACCGTTCCCGCAAACCCCGAGCCCCCACCGCCGCCGACGGTAATCGTATCGGTATTTCCTTTTTCGTTGGAGCAAGCCCCGCTCACCGTCCACGAATAGATACATCTGTTGGTGGTTGACAGCGTCGCAGTTGCTGCGGCCCCACTGCCGCCTCCGCCGCTGAACGATACGGTTGGAGGAGTGAGATAGCATCCGGGAGGATTGCCAATCGAGTCCAGGTGCACGGACGTTACCGGGCCGGCGCCGGGAGGAGTGATAGTGGCGTAGGCGGTCGCGCCAGTACCCGTATCGCCGGGCACGGTGTTCAGGGTCACT
>DASQXC010000116.1:0-4687 GCA_035639935.1 Terriglobales bacterium | reverse complement strand
TGATCGGCAGCCAGCGGCAGTTCTTCCACGCTACTGGTGATGGGGCCGCCGATAACCGTGCGCAGCCCGCGCCCACGACAGCGCGCGAGCACGCGGAGGATCTCGCCACGGTGGACCAGCATGCCGCTCAGCATCACCACGTCGGCCCAGCGCAGGTCGGAATCGGTGAGCCGCTTGGCGTTGGTGTCGATAAGGCGCTTCCTCCAGTGTCGGGGAAGCAGCGAGGCCATAGTCAGCAGACCGAGTGGCGGATAGGCGGAGCGCTTGCCTTCGAACGGCAAAGCGTGTTTAAAGCTCCAATAAGTATCGGGCCACTCCGGATAAACCAGCAGAGCATTCATCGGCACTCCCACGGCCAGAATGTTTCTGAAAGGGATCTCTGCAGGCCGGGGCCTGCGCGGTAGACGCAACCACCCTCACCAGGTGGGACTAGTATATCTTGCGGGCAGGGCTGTCAACCGGCAGGTGTGGAAAAGCTTACTTCTGGGCAGCGACTGCCCCGATTTGCGCAGTGAAAGGTTGAAGCGGATTAGTGCCCTGCGGCGACGCGATGGGCGGTTGGAGCACGTTCAGGTCGCGGAGGACGGCGCAACTGGGTGCGTAGGGCGCGCGCATCCATTTTCAGGTCGGCCAGAGTGCGGCCTAAAGAGTTGCGGTGCATGCCTAGGACCTTGGCCGCTTGGCACTGATTTCCACGATGCTCGATCAGCACCTTGGTCAGGAACGCTTTCTTGAATTCGCGCACCGCCTCCCCGTAGCGGATGCCGCTCTGGACCATTTGCAGAACCAAGGTTTCCAGTTGCTCCTTCACGGCCCGAAACTCCTGCCACAAACAGAAAGGGCTGCGACATTGGTTATGTTCTAGCCGCTGGCTCCTGCGAGGAAGTCGGCGACGTGGAAGCATGCACCGTCACAGCCCCTGATGCGATCACTGCTTTCGCAGTTCCAAGCCCCGGCGTTCTCTCGCAAGCTCGCCGGTTTTTTCGGGCTTGGCAGTCCTTGCAGGTCGCCCTGCGGGACTGATCACCCAGTCTACTTCGGACTGGCTGCTTTTCAGGAAGCCAACCCTTTCGACCGTCGACGCTGCTACCTTAGTTCCGCCGGCGGCTCGCGTCAATGCCCGTGATTAGTGCAAATGTGGAAAAGATGGGCGATTCGTTTCGCCTTCGAACTCGTCTACGTATAATGATCGCTCCAATCCCGCGTTTCTCTTGAAGCATCCGGGAAGCGCACGCTTTAAACGTCAACGTCAGAACAAAATTTAAAGGAGAAATCTATGAGCCAGGCTGTAAAGCCGATTCCTGAGGGTTTCCACACTGTGACGCCGCACCTCGTGGTTAAGGGCGCGGCCCAAGCCATCGATTTTTACAAGCGTGCCTTCGGCGCTGAAGTGTTGGCGCGCATGGAGGGCCCTGGCGGCAGCATCGGCCACGCCGAATTGAAGATCGGAGACTCCATTATTTTCCTGGCTGATGAATTCCCGCAGTCTCCCTGCAAATCCCCGCAAACACTGGGAGGCACCACTGCTACGCTGAATCTGTACGTACCCGATGTTGACGCTGCATTCAAGCGCGCAACCTCTGCCGGCGCCCGCGAGACCATGGCGGTCGCGGATATGTTCTGGGGCGACCGCTACGGCCAACTGACAGACCCCTACGGACACACCTGGGGGATAGCCACACACAAGGAAGACGTCGCCCCGCAAGAGATGGATAAACGCGCGCAAGCGTTCTGGGCGCAGCACGCCGCCCAGAAGAAAACTGCCTGAACCGCATTACAATTCACTTCAGTCGAGGGGACGAGGAGTCCCCTCTTTTGTATTATGGCCGCTCTGAGAATTGCGCCATTGAGTCATTGGGCGACACGATTCAGGGCACTGACTCAAGGCATCAATGATGAATCGGTTTGGGAGGGGCGCGGCTCGAGCCGCGCCGCAGCTAGCATCAGTAATGCTGTCATCCCGAGCGGAGCGCGAGGGAGCATTGCGACCGAGCGCGATACATCCATGACTCCATGACTCAATGACTCAATTCTCAGCTCCGCCGGGAGAATCGCGATGAGAACTTTCGACACTCTTTCCGAACAAGAAGTGCTGGCGCTGGCGATCTCGCTCGAAGAAGAAGACGAGCGTATCTATGCCGACTTCGCCGAAGGCTTGCGCCAGGAGTTTCCTGCGACGGCCACGGTCTTCGACGGCATGCGCGAGGAGGAGTCGGGGCATCGCCGGCGGCTGATTGATCTGTACCGCCAGAAATTCGGCGAGCACATTCCCCTGATACGGAGGCAGGACGTCAAAGGCTTCGTGCAGCGGCGGCCGGTCTGGCTGGCGCGCCCGCTGCGGCTGAATGCCATCCGCAGCCAGGCCTCGGCCATGGAGGAAGAAGTACGCCGGTTCTACGAGCGGGCGGCAGCGCGGGCCACCGACGCCAGCATCCGCCAGTTGCTCGACGATCTTGCCAATGAAGAGCGCTCCCACGAGTGCCGCGCCGAGCAACTGGAGAAAACCCAGCTTCACCCCGACGTGCGGCGGCAGGAAGAAGAAGCGCGCAAGAAGTTGTTCGTGCTGCAGATCGTGCAGCCCGGCCTGGCCGGACTGATGGACGGCTCGGTTTCCACCCTGGCGCCGGTATTCGCCGCCGCATTCGCCACTCGCAACTCTTGGACGGCGTTCGCGGTCGGGCTCGCGGCCTCGGTGGGTGCCGGCATCAGCATGGGTTTTGCCGAAGCGCTCTCCGATGACGGCAGCCTTACCGGCCGCGGACATCCCTGGCTGCGCGGCCTGGTCTGCGGCCTGATGACCACGGTGGGAGGGATTGGCCACACGCTTCCGTTCCTTATTCCGGCGTTCAACCTGGCGACGACCGTGGCGGTCGTCGTGGTCCTGGCGGAGCTTGCGACCATCACCTGGGTCCGCAATCGCTACATGGAGACGCCGGTGTTCTCCGCTGCGGTGCAGGTCGGGCTGGGTGGGATGTTGGTCTTCGTCACCGGGGTGGTAATCGGTAACTCTTAATGGCCTTCGGTTGCTGCCGGGCAAGCCCTCCATCGTACATAGCGGCATAGTTCAGGTATTGCCGGACCGCGTCCTGGGGATACTCAATCTGGACGCCGTTCACATTGCCCTTCGCATCGAATTTGGCGACCAGCCACGGGTTGATTCCCGCCCAATAAGTCGGGATATCGAGCTTCTTATATCGGGCCACGATCTGGTCGCGCAGCGCGGGATCGAAGTGCACACCGTAACGGTCCATCAGCGCCTTGGCGGCATCGTAGTCGCCCTCCGCCTTGATGCGCATCAGTTCACCCAGCAGCATGCCGACCCCCTGGTGCATCTTCTGATAGTCCTTCACCTGGATATAAGTCTTGTCGCCGCGCTCGAACTGCTCGATCGCGCCCGGCACCTTGTCCATGATGTAGCGCACGATAAGCTGCCGGTCGCGCGCGTGGTCCTCCTCGATGGTGTCGCCCTTGGCGATACGGCGTAGCTGCAGGAGTGCAACCAAAGTGGAGCGGTCATACATCGCCTTGGCGACCTCGTCCTGGTTCGAAACAAGCCCGAGTTGTTTCAGTTTCGGGTCCCAGGCATTCCATAGGGCCATCAAGTCGGCGCGCGCTTCTTCCAGCGCGGAGAAGTATTCTTTCAGGTAAGGCTCGGCGCCGCCCCGCAGTCGCTCACTCAGCATGCCGGAGCCGTGACCGATGACTTCGTGCAGCGCGGTCATCAGGTCTTCCGCCTCGTCGCCGTACTTCTTGCCGCGCTCGATCTCCTCGGGCGTGGCCGCGAATTCTTCCAGACTCTTGTGTCCCGTGGCATCATTCAGCGCGCGGGTACTGCTGGTGAACAGAAAGTTCTTGGTGCCATATTTTTCGTGGATCTGATTCTCGTTGGGGAGATTGTCGCCGATCGTGGTCACCTGGAAATCGCCAGTCTCGATCAAGGTCTCGACAGCCTTGACCACCGGCGGGCGGAAGCTGCGCCGCTTGTATTTCTCGTCCCACGGCGCCTTCTGTTCGAAGTACTCGGCGTTGGCGGCCAGCTTGATCATCGTCTCCGTGACCGGCTTATCGGTGACCGTGACAAAGCTTTGCGAACTGCCCTTAGCGCCGCGCGCATCGCGGTATACCTCAATAAAGCCGTTGGCGAAGTCCACCGTCGCGTTGTCCTGCACCCAATCACTCCCGAATTTGAGCCAGTCCTTGGGATCACCGGTCTGGTAAAAGCGGATCAGGTCAGCGATCACCTGCGCCTGCTTGGGATCGGCGACTGCACGCGCCTTTTCGAGATATTGGTTCGCGCGCCGCAAGTAAGTAGCGTAGCGCCCGGGCGGGACGCGGCCGTCGGGCGTGCCCGCGCGATAGACCTCTTCGTGAAGTTCGCCGTCCTTGTCTTTTACCAGCCGTGAATTCAGCGGATGCTGCTCCTTGAAGCCCTTCAAGTCAGCGAGACTCACGCCAGAATAGAAGTTATTCGAACTGGCCTGGATGATGTCCTTGCCGCCCTCGGGGCTCTTGGCTGTCATCATGGCTTGGAAGCTGGGATCGAACAGCGACGCTTTCAGCTCGTCGAGTTCTTTGTTCAGTTGCGCCGGGGTCGCGAGCGGAGGCAGATCGCCGTATGCACCCTTGAAGGCACCGTGCTGCTGCGCCGTGAGCGCCGCCTGCTTTAGCTCGTCGAACGTGAACGCCG
>DASQXC010000115.1:0-16019 GCA_035639935.1 Terriglobales bacterium | reverse complement strand
GAGCCGACGGACCTTGCGCTTCCATCCAGCCCAGCATACTGACCGCAGCATTGGCCGTGACCTCGATGCCCTCACCGAACTGGAAGTGCTCATTGCGCGGCGGGACGGGCGGAGGCTCCAAGCGGAATCCGGCGTCGGCTGGCTGCGCGCCGGTGGGCGGTGTGATGATGGGCGAGAGTGCCTGCGAAGCACGCGGCTGGGCGTGGATCTCGGTGGTGAAATGCGGAATGGGCCGCGACTTCATTAAGGCGGCGCGCACCGAATCGCGCACAAAGTCGTGCACGAAGCCCTGCTGGCGAAAGCGTACTTCCGTCTTCGATGGGTGGACGTTCACGTCGACCTCGCCTGCCGGCAGCTCCAGAAACAACAGCACGACCGGAAAGACGGTAGGGGGCAGGATGTTGCGGTAGGCCTCGGTCAGCGCATGCTGCATGAGGCGGTCGCGGATGAGCCGGCCGTTTACGAACACAAAGATCGAATTGCGGTTAAGCTTTTGGATCTCCGGCCGCGAAGCGAACCCGGTCACGCGCACCTCGCCCGGTTGCGGACGCTGGTAGTCTTGGTCGCGCCTCCACGGCGGCGGCTCGGGGAGGCCAGCGTGCTCAAGCCGTGCGGAGGCCGCGATGGGCACAAGCTGATCCAGCGTTTCCTTGCCGAATACCTGGTAGATGCGTTCTGAGCGCGAGGCCACGGGGGCCGCCACTAGCATGGCGTTGGTCGCGGAGTGCAATTCGAAGTGCTTATCGGGATGGGCCAAGGTGTAGTGCGTCAGCAGCGAGGCAATGTGCGACAGCTCAGTGGATTCCGCCTTGAGAAATTTCTTGCGCGCGGGCGTGTTAAAGAACAGGTCGCGGACGGTCACCGAGGTGCCCGGCGGCAGTCCGGCTTCCTCGACCTTGAGGATTCTGCCACCGGCGATCTCGATGATCGTCCCAGAAGACTCGCGTGGGGACCAGGCCTGCGGCCTTTCGCCATCGGGCGCGGCGCAGGTTTCCAGGCGCAGCCGCGAGACCGAAGCGATTGAGGGCAAAGCTTCGCCACGGAAACCGAAGGTGGCGACCTTGAGCAGGTCGTCCGCCTCGCGGATCTTGGAAGTGGCGTGGCGCTCGAAGGCCAGCAGGGCATCGTCGCGGACCATGCCGCAGCCGTCGTCGGTGATCTGGATGAGCTTCTTGCCGCCGGCCTCGACCTGCACGCGGAGGCGGCGCGCGCCCGCGTCCAGCGCGTTCTCGAGCAGTTCCTTGACCACCGCCGCCGGCCGCTCCACCACCTCGCCGGCGGCGATTTTGTTGGCGACATGCTCGGGAAGGACGTGAATTCTGCCCATCGCTCTCCTGCCAGTTTCAAGTTTCGAGTTTGAAGTTGCAAGCAGAAAAGCATGTTGGACCATCGGGTGTCCTTTTGCCTTGCCCGCAGGGGCTGAAGCCCAGTATTTATGCTGTCCTAAGCGGCACGATTGAAGTCGTGCCCCTTCCCCCGACATTTGTCAAACCAGGGTGGGCCAACTTAAGCGTCCGGCGCTGCTAAAATCTCATCCAAACGGCAATGGCTTCAGTCACCGTACAGCCGCAGATTCTGACGTCTCCCAAACGACAAAGCGTGCGGCAGAACCTGCGCCCGCTCCTCCCTTACCTGGCGAAGTACTGGCGGGGGCTGGCCTTCGGCACCATCTCGGTACTGCTGGACAATGGCATTTGGATCATTTTCCCCCTGGTGCTGGGCCGAGCCATCAATGGCCTCTACCAAGGTGTAACGCGTCAAAAGCTCATCACCTATGCTGGGCTGCTGGTGGGGATCGCTGTGGTCAAGGGCGTTTTCCGCTTTCTCACGCGCTGGATCGTCATCGGCATTTCCCGTGACATCGAGTTCGACCTCCGCAATGACCTGTTCCGCCATCTCGAGAGTCTGTCCTGGTCCTACTACCAGCGCACCCGTACGGGGGACATCATGGCGCGCGCCACCAACGACCTGAACGCTGTGCGCATGCTGCTGGGGCCGGCCATCATGTACAGTGCTAATACGATTGTTTACACCATAGGCGCGCTGTACTTCATGTTTCGCATCAGCCCTAGTCTCACCGCCTGGGCCTTCCTGCCGTTGCCTGTAGTTTCCATCGTGGTGCAATACTTTGGCAGTCGCATCCACGAACGCTTTGAGCGCATTCAGGCCATGTTCTCCGAAATTTCGGCGCGTGCGCAGGAAAACTTCTCAGGGGTGCGTGTGGTGCGAGCGTTTGTGCAGGAGCAGGCGGAAATCGAAGCCTTTGAAGAGGCCAACCGCGAGTACATCCGCTGCAGCCTCAAACTGGTCCGGTTGATGGGCATGCTGTGGCCGA
Organism: Terriglobales bacterium; assembly: GCA_035639935.1. Lineage (GTDB taxonomy): Bacteria > Acidobacteriota > Terriglobia > Terriglobales > Acidobacteriaceae > JAHFUA01. The sequence continues at coordinate 13,684 of DASQXC010000115.1, read as the reverse complement.
CGCTGGAGACCCTGTTGGGGCTGGCGGTAGTGCTGGTGCTGTGGCTGGGCGGGCGGCAGGTACTGCTGCACCAGATTTCGGTGGGCGCGTTCGTGGCCTTCAACACCTACCTGGTGCAGCTCACCTGGCCAATAATTTCGCTAGGCTGGGTATTGAACCTCTTTCAGCGTGGCAGTGCGTCCATGGGCAGGATCAACGAGATTCTCCAGGAGCGGCCGGAGATCCAGGATCTTGCGCCGGCCAGCGCCGCCCCTACCGCAATCCGCGGCGAGGTCGAGTTCCGCAAGCTGAGCTTCTCCTATAACGGCGTGGCGGTGTTGCATGACATCAGCCTGAAGATCCCGGCCGGCTCGAGCCTGGCGATTGTGGGCGCGACTGGGTCCGGCAAATCCACGCTGGTGAGCCTCATACCTCGCATCTATGATGCGCCCGAGGGCGGCGTACTCATCGACGGCCGCCCAGTTAGTGAGTTCCCGCTTGCGACGCTGCGCCGTGCTGTCGGTTTTGTGCCGCAGGAGACATTCCTGTTCAGCGACACTGTGCGGGAAAACATTGCCTTGGGTACAGACAGCGCCAGCGAGGACGAGGTGCACCGGGCTGCCGAAGCCGCCAACATCGCCTCCGACATTGCCGAGTTCCCCGAGAAATATCAGACGATGGTGGGCGAGCGCGGCATCACGCTCTCCGGCGGGCAGAAGCAGCGCACCGCCATCGCGCGCGCGCTCGTCCGCGACCCGCGCATCCTGGTGCTCGATGACGCGCTCTCCAGTGTCGATACCTATACCGAGGAGAAGATCCTTAACCACCTGCGCGAGATCATGCAGGGGCGCACGACCATCTTCATCTCCCATCGCGTCTCGACCGTCCGCAATGCCGAGCGCATCGCGGTGCTGCATGGCGGGGGCATCGTCGAGCTGGGCACCCACGACGAGCTACTCGCCCGCAATGGCTACTACACGGAGCTTTACAACAAGCAGTTGCTGGAGGAAGAGCTCGAGACGGTGTAGGGGATTGATTCATTGCCTCATTGATTCATTGGTTCATTGAATGCCCAGCCGGGTGCAAACGGCCAAACGGGTCGATGGATCAATGAATCAATGGATCAATCCAGATGAAGCGCATCGTCATTCCCGAGCTTCTCGACACCAACGCTGGCTCGCCGGCCGAGATTGCCACCTCACTCGCCGACCTGCGCATGGTGGACCGCTGGTTCGGCGGCGCGAGCACCATGTCCGAGCTGATTCGCCGAGTAGCGCAGCGCACTGGAAGGGAAGAGCTCTCGCTGCTCGATGTAGGAGGCGCTTCGGGCGACATCCCCGCACGCGTCGCTCGCCAACTCGCCCGCGAGGGCGTCCGCTTGAGCTTTGTGGTGCTCGACCGCTCGGCAGCGCACCTGAACGGAACACAGCGGGTGGTCGCCGGAGACGCGCTGGCCCTGCCTTTCCGCGACAGCAGCTTCGACCTGGTCGGCTCGTCGCTGCTTGCGCATCATCTGGAACCCCGCGAGCTGATGGATTTCATTAACGAAGCTCTACGGGTGGCACGGCTGGCGGTGCTGGTTAACGACCTTCGCCGCAGCCCGGTCCACCTGGCGCTCACCTACGTTGGTTCTGTTTTGTACCGGAGCCGGCTGACGCGCCACGACGCGCCCGTCTCGGTGCGTCGCGCCTATAGCGCCGACGAATTGCGAGAGCTGCTTGAAAGCACCCGCGCGGCGGCTATCAAAATCCACAACCACTACCTGTACCGCATGGCGGCGATCGCATGGAAACAAGCAAATCTGTAGAGACGCAGCATGCTGGGTCTCTACAGTTAATTGCACCTCTTTCCTGACACTAACGCTTTATGTTTGATCTGGCCATCATCGGCGGCGGGCCTGCGGGTACGGCGGCGGCGATTACGGCGGCACGCGCGGGGGCGCGCGTCCTCCTCCTCGAACGCGGAGATCTCCCTCGGCATAAGGTCTGTGGAGAATTTATCTCCCCTGAGGGAGTGGCGCTGCTCGCGAGCTTAGGTGTTGACAGTCTAATCTGCCGCGCATCGTGCACCGCCCAAGCCCGCATCTTTGCCGGCACTGCCGTGGCCGAAGCCGTGCTCTCGCCGCCAGGAGCGGCGATGGCGCGTTACGAACTCGATCAAGCGCTGTGGCGGCTTGCTTCTCAGGCGGGTGCTGATTGCCGCCAGCAGGTAGAAGCGCGAGCCGTCCGGGGGACAGGGCCATTTGTGCTCCAAACTTCTGCGGGCGAATTCAGCGTGCGAGCTGTGATCAATGCCAGCGGACGCTGGTCAAACCTACGGCGCAGCCGGCTGGTCCGGCCACAGCGTGAGAGATATGTGGGCTGGAAGGCGCATTTTTGCGAGCCAGCGCCACCCCCATCGGTAGACCTGTACTTCTTTGCCGGCGGCTACTGCGGAGTGCAGCCGCTGGGCAATGGAAGCGTTAATGCCTGCGCCATGGTGCGGGCGGAATGCGGCCATTCGATGCAGAAGGTGCTGGCGCTCCATCCCAGTCTGGCGCAGCGCAGCCGCGCTTGGCAGCAGGTCTCGAAGACATTGGCCACATCGCCCCTCGTCTTCGCGCCGCCCGCGGCGGAAGAGGGCAGCGTGCTGTTTGTGGGCGATGCTGCCGGGTTTATCGACCCATTCGTCGGCGACGGAATTTCGCTGGCATTGCGCAGCGGAATAATGGCGGCATCGGTGCTGGCCGATTGCTGGGAAGGGAAGAGGTCGATCAGCGACGCAGCGGCCGATTATCGCATGCAATATGACCGTGAGTTGCGCCCGTTGTTCCGCAATGCAGGGTGGTTGCGGCGGCTGACCTCGCTGCCGCGCGCTCTGCACCGGCCGCTCATGTCGGTGTTGCGAGCGCCGCGAGTGGCGGCGTTTGTGATCGGCAAAACCCGCCTTGCGAGCTAAAGCTCCACTCCTCTTCGCGTGATACCATCGAGCTTGGAGCGGCCCCAGGGGTAGATGGAACTTGTGAAGGGCACGCCTTTAGGCGTGCCGTGAACAATAGCAAAAATTGCGGCTTTAGCCGCTAAGGCGTGGGCCCGATTCAGTCGCAGCGGATGACGGCACTGCTGAAAGCCGTGCCCCTTCACTAAATCAACAGAAAGTAACGGCTCCACCAGGGGAGACTCGCACTGCATGCGCATTCTTTTCGTGGGCGACATTTTCGGGCGGCCGGGGCGCGAGATCGTGCGCGACCACTTGGCCGACGTAGTGAACACGCGCGGCATCGAATTAGTGGTGGCCAATGGGGAGAATGCAGCCGCCGGATTCGGCCTGACTCCGGCGCTGGCCGAAGACCTGCTGGGCTTGGGCATTGACGTCATCACCAGCGGCAATCACGTCTGGGACAAGCGCGAGATCGTCGATTATTTCCGTTCCGCCGAGCGCAACGGTACGAACGCCCGCCGTGTGCTGCGTCCGGCGAACTATCCCGCCGGCACTCCAGGTGTGGGCTGGTACCAGGGTCAGACAAAGAAGGGCACGCCATTCGCGGTTATCAATTTGCAGGGACGCGTGTTCATGGTGGACAATGATGATCCCTTTCGCACTGCCGACGCGTTGCTCAAGAGTATTCAAGCCAAAGTGATCCTGGTGGACATGCACGCCGAAGCCACCAGCGAAAAGATCGCCATGGGCTGGTATCTGGATGGGCGTGTGACGGCCGTGGTGGGCACACATACCCACGTTCCCACCGCCGACGAGCGGGTCTTGCCGGGAGGCACCGCGTATCTTACCGACGTGGGCATGACCGGTCCTTACGACAGCATCATCGGCGTTGAGAAGGAGCAGGTTCTGCAGCGCTTCCTCACCAACATCCCCAACCGCTTCGAGCCGGCTAGCCGCGATGTGCGCTTCTCAGCCGCGATCATTGACTGCGACGGGCAGAGCGGGCGGGCAACAGCCATCGAGCGTCTCGTGCTCCGACAGTGATGGCCGAATCCTGCTTTTGCAAGTTCCGCTGGGATGCCGCCGATGCTTATCTTTTCGATATTGACGGCACGCTGCTGAACAGCCGCGACGGCGTCCACTACAACGCCTTCCACAATGTCGTGCGGCAATTTTTTGGCGTCTCTTCGAAGATCGACCGCGTGCCCGTTCACGGCAACACGGATCTGGGAATCATCCGCGCGGTGCTGCGGCGCGAAGGCATTTCCGATGCGGAAATTGACGCCAAGCTGCCGCTGATGAGTGCGCAAATGTGTGCCGAGGTGGGGCGCAACGCCAGCGACATGAAGCCCGAGCTGTGCCCGTCCGTACAGGAGCTGGTACTGCGACTGCACGCGCAGGGCAAGCTGCTGGGCGTGGCTTCAGGGAATCTGGAAGAGATTGCGTGGATGAAACTGGAGGCCAGCGGCCTGCGTCCTTTCTTCAGCTTCGGCTCCTTCAGCGACCGGCGCGAGTTGCGCGCGGACATCATCCGTTGGGGGGTCGAAGAGGCCCGCCGTCGGCTTGCGGATACGGCCGCGGTTTACGTGGTAGGCGACACGCCCGCGGATATTCAGGCAGCGCGTGATGTCGGCGTGCCCATTATTGCCGTGGCCACCGGCATCTTCAGCCTGGAACAATTGAAGTCACACGCGCCGGACTTGTGCATTGGGTGTTGCACTGAGCTGCTGGAGTCGAGCCATTAAAACTGGCGTGGGTGCCCCACCCGGAGACTGCACCGAGCGAAGTCGAGGGGCCGGTTTTTGCCAAGGGTGGGGTCTTGCAACGGCCACAATACCGTTCGACAAACCCCACCCGAGCAAAACCGGCTCGGGTGCAGCACACTAGTTTATCTTCCATAGCGCAACTGGTGCAATGACTCAATTCCCAATGGCTCAATCGGGTTAGAATCTGCGGTAGAGATGCAAATTCCTCGTCGAAACGGGACCTTCTTCTCCTTGTGGGAGTCGGCAACGGTCTTGTGTCTGGCAATGACCATGTGCTGCGCCGATACTCCTGCGGAAAGGAAAACACCGGTTCTATGCACCATAAAGGCGAACGACTGTAAGGGTCCGGCTAAGGACCTAAAACGTGCCTCCGACGCCTACTGGAGGGGCGTGAAGCTACGCGAGAAGGACCTCGCGGATGCTTACCAGGAATTTACTGAAGCCACCCGTCTGGTACCGGGCAATGTGGATTATGCGAATGCGCGGGAACTGGCCCGCAGCACCCTCGCCCAAGAGCATATCGAGAGTGGTAACCGCCTGTTGAGCGAGGAGCGCCACATGGAGGCGGTTGCGGAGTTTCGCGCCGCTCTGGAACTCGATCCCAGCAACTCATTTGCCCAGCAGCGACTCACGGACGCACTGGGCGACACTGCGGCCCGGCTTTCTCCGAGACTGCGCCTGGTCGAGCGCTCCGATCCCGTGGATCTTCTGCCGCGGCCCGGCCAGCAGGACATCCGCTATCGCGGCGACTCGCGCGGGCTATATGAGCTGATCGCGCGCAGTTTCGGTATGAGGGCCAGCTTCGATCAATCCTTCAGCTCGCGCCCAGTGCGCGTGGAGGTCGAGCGCGTGGACTTCTGGAAGGCGCTGGAGCTGGCGCGCATGGCCAGCAAGGCCTTCTGGGTGCCGTTGTCGGAGAGCGAGTTTCTGGTGGCAGCGGACTCGCCGGAGAACCATCGCCAGTTCGACCGCATGTCGCTGCGCACTTTCTATCTGACCCACGTTGGCAGCGCGCAGGAGTTGAACGATATCGCGGGACTGCTGCGCGGCGTCTTTGAAATTCGCATGGTGAGCGCCGAGCCTGCCAAGAACCTCATCACCGTGCGCGCCCCACGCCAGACGCTGGATGCCGCCACTGAGTTCCTTAACGAACTCGCAGCGGCGGGGCCGCCACAGGTGCTGCTCGATATACAGGCGTTCGAGATTGACCGCACCGTGTTGCGCAACTTGGGGATCCAACTGCCCCTCCAGTTCAGTATGTTCAACCTGTCGCAGGCAGCGGCACTACTTGCCAGCCAGCCGAACGTCCAGCAACTCATCAATCAGCTCATCGCCTCGGGAGGAATTAATCAGGCGAACAGTACGGCGCTCTCGGCGCTGTTGGCGCAATTGCAATCCCAGCAATTAAACCCTCTGCTGACCACTCCATTCGCCACCTTCGGCGGCGGCATCACTCTGTTTGGGGTCACGATTCCAAACACCGTCGCCAACTTCCAGTTCAACAGCTCCAACGTGAGGAGCCTGCAGCACCTGACACTACGCGCCATGCAGGGTAAAGCGGCCACCATGCGTGTGGGCACACGTTATCCGATCCTCAACGCGACCTTCGCGCCCATCTTCAATACCGCGGCCATCGCCCAGAGCATCCAGAGCAACACCTTCCAAGCGGCTTTCCCGTCGTTCACCTATGAGGACCTGGGGCTTACGGTAAAGGCTACGCCTTCAGTGCACGGCGATTCCGACGTCACGCTGGACCTGGAAACCGACCTCCGTGCCCTGACTGGGCAGGCCTTCAATGGGGTGCCCGTGATCTCCAACCGCTCCTACAAGAGCACCATCACGGTGAAGAACGGCGAGACGGCGGTGTTGGTGGGCGACATCAACCGCTCCGAGCAGGTCTCGCTCGGTGGATTGCCGGGACTAGGCGCCATTCCCGGCCTTGGCCTGCTCACCGCAAGCCAGAACAAGACGGTCCAGGATGACGAGTTCCTACTGGTGATCACACCGCGCGTCCTCGATTCACCTGCCCCGGAACCCCGGGCTGTGTGGATGCCACCAGAGAAGTAGGACCAAAGTCGCCAGTCGCCAGTGCGAATCCGAACAAGTAATCATTTGAACTAACTACTGGCGACTGGCAACTGACAACTGGCGACCGCCTTACTGCCAGGCTGTAAATCGGTAGCGCGGCGCGCGCCGCGGGAACAGCTTGATCATGGCCACGCCGGTGAGAAAGCCTCCCACGTGTGCCCAAAAGGCGACCCCGCCGCCCGCTGCCTGGCGGGCATAGGAGATTGAGGTCGCGGCGCCGCTCAGGAACTGCAGCACGAACCAGTATCCCAGAATCAGCCATGCCGGCAGCCAGGTGAAGTAGATGAAGAAGAAGGGAACCAGCGTGAGCACGCGCGCAGAAGGGAAGAGCACGAAATAGGCGCCCATTATCCCGGCGATCGCGCCGCTGGCGCCGACGCTCGGCACCCGCGAACCCCAATTGAAGACGATGTGTACCAGCGAGGCACCGAGTCCGCTGAGTAAGTAAAAGATCAGATAGCGGAAGTGGCCGAGCGAGTCCTCGACGTTGTCCCCGAAGATCCACAGCCACCACATATTGAAAGCGATGTGCAGCCACCCCCCATGCATGAACATTGAGGTCAGGATTGGCAGCAGGCCAGCGGTGTACTCTCCCGCATGCAGCGCCCCGGTGACATTCGCGGGCACGACGCCAAAGCTGAAAAAGAATACGTTCCGGCTGTGCGCGTCCAGCGAAAGCTCGAAAAGGAACACCAGCATGTTCAGCACAATGAGGAAATAGTTGACGAAGGGTGTGCTGTAATGGGGTGCGTCGTCGCGGATAGGAAGCATGAAGCGCGCTCGTTTCTTGGAGCCCTTAGAATCGCGGTTGACCGGATCGAAGAAAAATCCACGATAGCAGAAATTGCGGTCGCCAACGAAGCCGCTTTGCCTGTTGTGTTGCCAACATGGCTGCCAATGGAGTGTTGATCGTCGATAAACCCGCGGGCATGACCTCGCATGACGTGGTTGCGCGCGTGCGGCGGATGGCAGACGAGCGCGCCGTGGGGCACCTGGGCACGCTCGACCCTATGGCCACCGGAGTGCTCCCGCTGGTCCTGGGACGTATGACACGGCTGGCGCAGTTCTACCTGGCGGCAGAGAAGAGCTATGAAGGGGAAATCCGTTTCGGCTTTGCAACTACTACCTACGACGCCGAAGGCGACCCTCTAGGGCCACCCCAGCCAGTCGGCTTCACCCTCGACCACGTACGCGCGGCCGCCGCGCGCTTCCGCGGCAGCATCCAGCAGCTACCGCCGCCCTTTTCTGCCAAGAAGATCGAAGGGGTGCCCGCTTACAAGCTGGCGCGTAAGAAGAAACAAGTGGAATTGAAGCCCATTCAGCTCGAGATCAGAGAATTCGAAATTGTGAGTCTTAACGGCGACCGGGCGGCCTTTCGGGCTCGCGTGGCTTCCGGGACGTACCTGCGATCTGTCGCCCATGACTTGGGACAGCTTCTGGGAGTCGGCGCTCACCTGGCGGCATTAAGGCGAACTCGTGTAGGCGAGTTCGGCCAGGAAGACGCGCGTCATCTCGAGGAACTCGAGCAGGCCCAGGAGATCCGCAGCCTGTTCGTTCACCCCAGACGGATTTTGCCGGATTTTCCTGCCGTAACCGCACCCGAAGAGAGCCTCGCCCGCATTCGCAACGGCATGGGTGTGAACCTGCCTGAGATGTCGCGCGCTCCGCTGGTCAAGGTCTTCGCAGGACAATCAGAACTGGTGTGCATCGCCAGCCGGGTGGCGGGCACGCTGTTTCATCCGAAGGTAGTGCTGATACCAGGGGATCAGCGCGTCGGGTGAGGGCTTTGCGCGTGCATCGACCGTGGCCATCGGTGGGACATTATGCTGCCGCCGCGGAGCGCATCCAGTCGTAATGTCCGATAACGGATATTATGTAAACAAAGCTGCCCGCCCGCCTGAATACAGGCCCAGCTCCATGCCCACGCGTTCGCCGCGGCGAGATTTCAAGCTGCCCTAGCCAGCAGAGTCTCCAGCTCTTCCCTGAACCGGCGAAGAGTCTCCAGGCGCTCGAGCGTGGCCTCAACCATCTCTGATTTGTACTGGAAGACCTGCCGTCCGCCGCGCTCGACCAGCAAGCCCATGACTTCGCCCATGCGCCAGCCGGGGGTGCCGATGATCTTCAGCCCCTCAGGCGTGGGCTCCAGCAGCGCGATGCAGTTGTCTCGCACCACACCGACGGCGCGCGGAAAGCGGTCGAAGGTCTGGATGTCAAAGCCGGCGAGGTACAGACGCTGGAGCTGCTGGGAGGAATCCATGGATCGGGTCATCGGGAGATCGGGTCATCGGGTCATTGAAAAAAACCAACCGAGCCGGTTATCAGATCACCCGATCTCCCGATGACCCGATCAGCTACATCTTATATTTGCCGAGGTCCTCGTCGTTGAGCGAGTCCAGCCACTTGCGCAGCTCTTCGCTGCTCACCCGGTCGGAGACGGCGGTGGCCTGTTTGGAAGATTTCAGCACTTCATCGTCAACAAAGATGGGACAATCCAGGCGCAGGGCGATGGCCAGGGCGTCCGAGGGCCGCGAATCCACACTGATGATGTGCCCGTCGCGCTCGAGCCAGATGACGGCGTAGAAGGTGTCCTCGCGCAGTTCGTTCACCACCACCTTGTGCACGCGGGTGTCGAGCCCGGTGAGCAGGTTCTTGATGAGGTCGTGGGTCATGGGGCGTGGGGTGGTCACCTTTTCGATCTCCAGCGCGATAGCGTTGGCTTCGTAGATGCCGACCCAGATGGGCAGGACCGCGTCGCCGTTCACGTCTTTCAGGATGACTATCGGCATATTGGTGACCGGGTCCATCATCAGTCCGCGGATCTTCATCTCGACTTCCGGCATGATCCCTCCCTTTTGCCGCGCAAACCAAAGCCGGGTTTGCTGGGGACCCGGGCTGGTGCCGCTAGCCTACCATTTCGCCCAGCAAACTGTTAGGAAAGCTTGCCGTGACGTGTACTCGAACGTAACTACCCGGCGCCGGCGAGGTATTACCACCGGTTACGAAGTTCAACGTCTTGTTCTGTGAGGTGCGCCCGATGAGCTGCCCTCGGGCCTCGTTCTTCCCTTCAACCATTACTTCAAGTGTTCGTCCTGTGTGGCGTTGGTTCAGACGCGCCTGTATCTCTTTTTGATGCTGCTGGAGGACGGACAGCCGACGTGATTTCTCCTTTTCTGCGATGCCGTCGGGCATCTGCTGCGCCGGGGTGTTGGGCCGCGGCGAGTACTTGAAAGAAAAAGTCCCGTCATAACCGACCTCATCGAGCAGGCTAAGGGTCTCCTCGAATTCCGCCTCGGTCTCGCCAGGAAAGCCGACGATGATGTCAGTGGTGATGGAGATCTCGCGGCACGCCGCCTTAATGTACGCAATGCGCTGGAGGTAATCCTCGCGCGTGTACTCGCGCTGCATGGCCTGGAGCACGCGCGTGGAGCCGCTCTGCACGGGCAGGTGGACGTGATCGCATAGCGTGGATACGGCGTCGATGGCGTCCACAATGTCGCGGCTGAAGTCGATGGGATGGGAGGTGGTAAAGCGCACGCGCTTCAGCCCGGGCACCTCGCCCACTGCGGCCAGAAGCTCGGCGAAGGTCTTCTTGCCAAGCGGGTCGCGGTATGAATTGACATTCTGGCCTAGAAGTTGGACCTCGGTGTAGCCGGAGTCGGCCATCTGGCGGGCTTCAGCGAGGATGACATCCGAGGTCCGGCTACGCTCGCGCCCGCGCGTGTAGGGCACCACGCAGTAGGCGCAGAACTTGTCGCAGCCCTCGGTGATGGTGATATAGCCGCGATGGGGATTGCTACGGGCGGTGAACTCGGTCTCGAAAGTCTCCGTAGTTTGGCGGTCGTCAAGGCCGGTGGTGCGCTTCCCTGCCTCAAGCTGCACCAGCATCTGCGGCAGGTTGCGATATGACGCCGAGCCGCACACCAGCGAAACGTGCGGCGCGCGCTCAAAAATCTTCTCGCCTTCCTGCTGCGCCACGCAGCCCAGCACACCGAACTTCTTGCCCTGGCGCTCCAGTTTGCGGAAATCGGCCAAACGATGGAAGACCTTCTGCTCCGCCTTGTCGCGGATGGAGCAGGTGTTGTAGAGCACCAGGCCTGCTTCTTCGACACTCTCGACCTGCCGGTATCCCTGGGAGATGAGCGTGCCCACGACCTTTTCCGAATCGTGGACGTTCATCTGGCAGCCGAAGGTCTCGAGATAGAAGGTCTTCTCGTTCGCCATCTCCGCCAGTATAGCGCACGGCGGAGAAGCGCGCGCTACAGGCGAATCACCATCTTTCGAAGGATCGGCTTCAGTAATGCACGCACGCCTAAGTTCGATTTAATGTCATCTCGAACAAGCGCCAGCTTCGCTGTGCGAAGCGAGCACGACGTGAGGGATCCCTATCGCACCGAACATCTCTTGCAGGTAGGTCCCTCGACTCGCCGCCGCAAAAGCGACGGCGCGCGCTCGGGATGACAGACCCTTTTGGGGCGCTTCCGGGAAGGCCCTGCCGAGGAAACGCTTTATGCATCGGTGTTGGCCCGGCCGGTCCAGCCGTGAAGCCCTTGTTTGATGATCCAGCGCATCACATTGGCGTTGTTGTAGTAGTAGCCCAGCACGTACTGGCAGGTGGAGAGGCAGTGGGAGTTGCACACCTTCTTCATCTCGTTCAGTTGCTGAAAATCGAACTTGGGCTCCCAGATCCTGCCCCAGTCGGTATGTGCCGAGTACATGGGGAAGCAGGGGGCGAGAGTGCCGTCAGTGCGGATTACACAAGAGTTGTGCCCGGCGCGGCAGTTCCAGGGATATGTAATGCCTCGCATGAAATCTTTCATCTTGCGCAGATGGTCCTTGGAGTTGACCATGATGTAGCCCTGTGCGTTCTTCTCGATCAGCCAGTCGAGCAGCGCATCTACACGCGGCCAGTCGTCCGGAGTTATGTAGGTGACGTTGTTCTCCAAGTGCTGGAAGTGCGGCTGCTCGATGTAAGGCGGTTCGTTGATGTGCACGTCGGTGGAGATGCCGTTGTCGTGCGCGATTTCAGTGAGCACGTACACGTCATCGATGTTGTTGCGGCAGATGTTGGTGTTAAACACGATCATGTAGCCGTACTGCCGCTGCTGCTTCACCAGGTATTTAAACTGCTTCTCGATGCGCTTGAAGTTCTTGGCCAGACCAGGCTTTTCTTCTAGGCAATCAACGGCCAGATTGATGGCGGCCACGCCGCGCTCGCCCACCCGGTCGATGAAGTCCTCGTTCATGAGGATGCCGTTCGTCGGCAGGTACACGAAAAAGCCGTTTTTGGTCCCATAGTCCACGACCTTCAGGATGAAGTCGCGGCGCAGCAGGGGCTCGCCGCCCATGATGGCAATCACCCGGCAGCCCACTGATTTCAGCCAGTCAATGGAGCGGATGGCGGTCTCTTCCGTCATCCCTTTGACCTTATTGTTGAAGGCCCAGCAGTAGTGGCAATCTACGTTGCACTTCCACTCGGTAAACAGGTAAGAAAGCAGTGGCCGGAACCTGTCCGACATCACGCGTGACTGTACATAGGGCACGAACCAACGGCGAAAGGCGCGCACGAAGTTATTCGCGTGATAGCTGCGGGTTTCTAACTCCGGCATCCAGCCTCCTTCCGAGATGAACAGTGTGCTGCCCGGCCTGGGGCCAAGCCGGTCAGGTTAAATATCCCGCCGCGACGGTACAGCAAAAAATCATTAGAATGCGCGACTTGCCAGCGTAGCGTCATTTCTCAGCAGCGAACTGGGCTGCCCCTGGACAGTAGAGACGCAGCAGGCTCTGTGGCTCCAGCAAGTCCTGCTCCACGTTGGCGCGTTAGATTTGAGTCGCGAGGGTCGGTCGTGTAGTCAAATCAAGGTCATCAGCATGCCCAAACGAGCCCCGGGACACGACACCAAAGGTTTCAGCGGCCACCGCAATTACTGCTTCGCCTGCGGCAAGGACAATCCCGACGGCATGCATCTCAAGTTTCTTCTCGACGACGACGGGCAGCACTTCGTCTGCCGCTTTCGGCTGCCAGAGCGCTTTTGGGGGCCTCCAAAGCACGCGCACGGCGGCATCATCGCGACCGTCCTTGACGAGGCGATGGGGAAGGTGAACAAACTGCACCACGTGGTCGCGGTCACATCCAAGATGACGGTGGAGTATGTGAAGCCGGTGCCACTGGGCAAGCCTCTGATTGCAGTGGGCTGGGAGAAGAGCGTGCGCGGCCGCCGCCACGTCAACGTGGCCGAGATCCGCGATCCGACTGGCGAGGTCTTGGCACGCAGCCAGGGGACGTTCATTGCCGTGGATCCGGAGCGCATGTTCGCCAAGTATCTCAGCAAAGCACAGCGAACCGCGTTGCTCAAGCCGGCCGGCTCCGCCAGGAACGGCAAAAGATAACCACGGAGACACTGAGGACTTGATCTCAAAGACCTCCGTGCCTCTGTGTTAGGTGTTCCTTTGCTCGTGTGGCGTTAAAATAGAGCTGCCTCGCAGCAGATTCCCAGGCGAAGAGGACGATATGTTTGACAGGAACGGTGGCGGCGGGCTGCGTCTGAAGACCGGTCTGGCCGAGATGCTCAAGGGCGGCGTGATCATGGACGTGATGAGCGCCGAGCAGGCCGAAGTTGCCGAAAAGGCTGGTGCAGTGTCGGTAATGGCCCTGGAAAAAGTACCGGCGATGATCCGCGCTGAAGGCGGGGTAGCACGGATGGCGGACCCCAAGATCATCCGGCAAATTATGAACAGTGTCTCCATCCCTGTCATGGCCAAGTGCCGCATCGGCCACTTCGCCGAAGCGCAGGTCTTGGACGCGCTCGGCGTGGATTACATCGATGAATCCGAAGTTCTCACTCCAGCCGATGAAGAACATCACATAGACAAGCATGCGTTCAAAGTGCCGTTCGTGTGCGGTGCGCGCAATCTGGGCGAAGCATTGCGGCGGA
>DASQXC010000114.1:0-8695 GCA_035639935.1 Terriglobales bacterium | reverse complement strand
GCACGATCTCCGGGTGCATGGGGCAGGTGTATTCAATCCCCGCTTGCGGCGAGGTCGGGACCTCAGTTTCGAGCGCCATCCCGCAGATGGGGCAGGCGCCCGGTTTCGCCTTGCTGACTTGCGGGTCCATCGGGCAGACGTATCGGTCACCGGTGCCTTTGGGCACGGACGGTAATGGTGGCTTTGGCGAAGGTGCGGACTGAATCCCGGCAACCGCGACCATGCCGTGGGTCTCAGCCGGTTTGTGATCAGGGCTAAGATATTTCTCGGGCTCTGCCCGGAAACGCTCCGCACAGCGCGGATTGCAGAAGTGGTACGCGTGCCCTGAATACTCAACCGATCCGCCACGGGCCGTCACCGGCTCCACCATCATTCCGCAAACGGGATCTTTCACTCGGACCGGATTGTCCTGGCGGGTGCTCATCGTGTCTTATCGGGTCATCGGGACATCGGGTCATCGGCTGACTCAAATCGCTGCTTTGCCGCTTCTTTTCAAATCACCGATCGCCCGATCAGCCGATCACGCGATTGCTCAAACCCACGGATATATTAGATTGTTACGGAGAATATCGGTTCCGAAGGAAACACCATGACCGCGTTAGACGTAGTCTTTCGCCTGGGCCGCCGGCCGGGGCCGCCCGAGATGCGCGCGCTTCATCAGGTGTGGGAGGTATACGGTATTCGCAAAATCAGTTTTGATGGAGATGGTCTGGCAGTTCGCATTGAGTATGACGCCAGCCGTCTGTGCGAGAAAACGATTGCCTCGCTGCTCCGCGGCGCCGGCCTCGACGTGCGCGAAAGGCTGGACACACTCAACGACCGTCAGCGATCCTGGCGCTGATAGGAGGCTTCGAGGAGAGTAGCAAAAGGGGCACTCAAGAAAACCTCTGGCCGAAGTTAATTCTCAAGAATGCCCCTGTTGCGCGCCACTTCGTCTGCCAATCCCTAAAGCACACACCGTACCAGAGGCGAGCCATCTGATAAGACGGGACTTACTCCGCTAGTGCTGCGCCAGATAAGAAGGATTTTCAGCCTGCCGGGAAAGATTTACTTTGCTGCTGGTGCGACTGCAAGCGGCTTGCCGAGCGGGATCTCAGGATTTCACGCGTGGATCAATTCGAAACAGGGCGGGCGAGGGAACCCGAGCGCAGCGAGCAGCAATGGAAATAGCGTGTCTGGGCAACCGAAATGGCATGTCTGAAGGACGATTTAAGAACTCTTGCCACTGCAACCGTCCGGTTGCGGATGTTGTCCTCCGAAGCTTCTGCGGCTACTACAGTGAAGCTGAGGAGATCGGCAGAAGTTTTCCTTTGCATACAGAGCTCGGTTCGGGTTATCCAATCAGAAGCCGGTCCCACCGGCAGGACAGGTGCTGGACAACGCGTTGATCGCTGGCCAAACGACTATGAACCGCATCAACATAGATCATCTGACCGAAGCAGAACTCATAGACTTGAATCATCGCATCGTGCAGCGCCTCAGACTCATCAGTCAGGTGCATGCCCATAAAGCCATGCTGGAGTTCCGCATCGGCGATCGCGTTGCATTCGAACCTCAGGATGGAGCTCCTGTGTTCGGAATCCTGACTCGCTGTAACAAGAAGTCCGTCACCGTGATCACAGACGACGGCCATCGGTGGAACGTGTCTCCGCGCCTTTTGCGTCGGGCTGAACCAAGCCACGAGACAGCAAAGACACAGGAAGGCTTTCATCCGAACTCCCTGATTCCGTTCAGGCAAAAGTGAACTACCATTGCCCAGCAGCTCGTAAGCAACGATGCCACCTGATACAAAGCCAGATGCGGCCGCCGTCCAGCAACGAGTTTTCCGCAGTATGAAGAGCGGCCCCGGCTGGCCCTGGAAATGCGCGAATCAATGCGCAACATTGCACCTGGCAGGCTTGCGCAGCCGCCGGCCGGAACTGAACGAGCAAGAATTGTCCCGCGAACTGGTGCGCCTTACAGCCGCCTTTCGATCACCGAACGGCTGAATGGCTGATTTCGCTGTGCGAGAGTGGCCGAGTAACAAAGGCGGCAGTCGATCTGGTTACGATCACACCCTCGCCTTGAATTGTGAAAAGTCCGGAAGTACCGTCCTTTGGTGCCTAAGTGCAAAAGATAATCTGGCGCGCCCTGAGAGATTCGAACTCCCGACCTTCTGGTTCGTAGCCAGACGCTCTATCCAACTGAGCTAAGGGCGCGACCTCTCGAATTATAACAAAGGCGTCTTCTGATTGGGCCGGTTGCCGGCACTGCGCCTGGCGCGGATTTGACGCCGCCTCGTCCTCCGGATAACATCCACGCGCTTCATCAGCTCCACTGAGCGGACGAACGAAGCAATTCGTTCTTACCAACGGAGAGACACACCCAATGGCAAGTGAGAACCAGGCAACGCTGTATGAGAGGCTCGGAGGGGTTTACAACATTGCAACCGTGGTGGACGACTTCATTGACCGTATCATGGTAGATCCCAGGTTGAACAGCAATCCTGCAGTGGACGAAGCACACCATCGTGTGTCGCCGGCGGGTTTCAAATATTTGGTGACCGAAATGGTCTGCTGGGCAACCGGTGGCCCGCAGAAGTATTCCGGGCGTTCCATGGCGGAATCGCACCAGCACCTCCACATCACCGCCGCGGAGTGGGAGGCGTTTCTGGATGATTTGCGGCAGACCTTCGACCGGTTTGCTGTTCCAGAGCCGGAGCGCAGCGAGCTGTTGGCCGTTGTCAACAGCACCCGAGACGAGATTGTCGTGGAGCGGGCAAAGCGCGCAACCGCCTGAGTCCATATGCCGGAAAAGATCAGCAAATCAGAAGAAGAATGGCGCCGGGAGCTTACGCCGGAGCAATACCACATACTGCGCGAGAAGGGCACCGAACCCGCGTTCGCCGGCGAGTACGCACATAGCAAGACTCACGGGGTTTATCGCTGTGCCGCGTGTGGGCAGGAGTTGTTTTCCTCTGACGCGAAGTTCGAGTCAGGGACCGGGTGGCCGAGCTTTTTTCAACCGCTCGCGCAGGACCGCGTCGAGACCTGCGAAGATACGAGCTACGGCATGCGCCGGGTTGAGGTGACCTGCTCGCGCTGCGATTCACATCTGGGTCATGTCTTCCCGGACGGTCCTCGCCCCACAGGATTGCGTTACTGCATCAACTCCGCCTCTCTGAAATTGGATCCGGAGTAGGCGCGAGCGCCGGCCGGGTTTACCGCCCGGTTTCATAGCTTCTTCAGATACTCAAGCACGTCCGGACGCGTCCAGTCCACCGCACCGATAAACTTGCGCTGCACGAATCCCCGGCGGTCGATGACATAGGTCTCAGGGAACTTGAAAGTACCGTACAGATGGTTGGATTTCTGCTGCGGGTCGCGCACGGTGAGCAAGTCCACGTTGTTGTTCTTCAGGAAGGTCCGATAACTGCCGTCGTCCTCGTCCACACTGACGGCTAGCACGACGACACGGTCTTTGAGGCTGGACTGCAGCTTCACCAGCGAGGGCATCTCCTCGATGCAGGGCGGGCACCAACTGGCCCAGAAGTTCAGCACCACAATCTTTCCCCGCAGCTCGTGCAGCGACACCGTACGGTCGGAATCCTGCAGCGTGAAGTCGGGCGCCGGGCGCCCTACCAGCAACGGACGCGAGCCGCGGTCGCAGCCCGCCAGCAGCGCCGCCAGCAGGACGATCAGGAGCGGGATTCTCCGCATGACGACCTATAATAGAAGCTTTCTGGATCCTTATGCAGCCCTCGCGATCAGGAGCAGCCAACGGGGACGTGTGCGCGTGCCCGGAAGTATCGGTCGTCGTACCTGCCCGCAATGAAGAGGCCTGCCTTGCCACATGCCTGCAGTCGCTCGTCGAACAAGAGGGCATAGCGTTCGAGATCGTGATAGTGGATGACGGCTCGACCGACCGCACTGCCGAGATCGCGCGCTCATTTCGGAATGTCAAGGTGATCGAGGCAGGTCCGCTGCCTGCGGACTGGAGCGGCAAGTCGAACGCGGCGTACACCGGCGCGCAGCATGCTCGCGGCCAGTGGTGGCTGCTCTTTACGGATGCCGACACCACCCACCTGCGGGGATCACTCGCCCGCTCCGTCGAGGAAGCGAAGCGTCACGGTGCGGAAATGCTTTCCTACTCCCCGGCACAGGAGCTGCGCGGGTTCACCCAGCGCGCTGTCATGCCGGTGATCTTCGCCCAGTTGGCCGCGAACTACCGCCCGCGAGAAGTCTGCGATCCCAAATCGCCGGCAGCCGCCGCCAACGGACAGTATCTGCTGATCACTCGCGAGGCCTACGAGGCGGTCGGCGGCCATCGAGCGGTTGCCGGGAGCCTCCTGGAAGATGTCGAACTGGCGCGCGCGGTCAAGCGCTCCGGCCGCAGGATTCGTTTCCGCTTCGGCGGCGATGCGGTGCGCACTCGTATGTATCGCAGCTTCCGCCAGCTCGTGGAAGGCTGGACCAAGAACTTTGCGCTGCTGTTCAAGGCTCCGGCACAATTGGCGCTCATTCGATTGCTGGAATTTGTCGCCATTGTGGGCGGCCTTTCGTTGCTGGGACTGGCGCTAAGCCTGGGCGAATCCAGGTTGGCGCTGGTGATCGCCCTTGTCGTGGCGTTGGTCTATCTCAATTTCCTGCGGCGCATCCGAAAAGCCCACGCCGAGGCGGCCTCTGCGGCGCTGGCTGTCTTCGGCCTGCCGATTTTCTCGTATCTTTTGCTGCGCTCCAAACTCTATTACAAGTGGCGCGGGAGTGTGACATGGAAGGGACGCCGGTACTCGACCGCATCAACCGCGAGGAAGAAGCTCGAGGTGAAGGCGCGTCCCTCAGGAGAACGATGGTCTACCTGACACGGCGAGCAGAGTTTTCCGCCTCGCACTACTATCACAACCCGGAGTTCACGCCGGAGGAAAACCGGCGCATCTTCGGCAAGTGCAACAACCCGCTCGGCCACGGGCACAACTACACACTCGAGGTCACGGTGCGCGGCCCGGTGGACCCGCGCTCTGGCTTCGTCATGGATCTGGCGGAGCTGAAACAGGCGCTTAACCGCGAAGTGCTGGAGGTCATGGATCATCGCTTCCTCAATAAGGAAGTACCGGAATTCCGCGACTGTATTCCTACTACGGAGAACCTGGCCATCGCCATCTGGCAGCGCCTGTCGCCCAAGCTCAAATCGGCGGAGCTGCACCGCATACGTGTTTACGAGACCCCCGATCTGTTTGTCGATTATTACGGAGAACCATGAAGGCGCACTTGACCCGCCGCTACCGATTTTCCGCTTCCCACCGCCTGCACAGCGCAGAGATGACGGAGCAGGAGAACCGCCGCGTGTATGGCAAGTGCAACAACCCTTATGGCCACGGGCACAACTATGCGCTCGAAGTGACCGTAGGCGGTCCAGTTGATCCGCGCACCGGCATGGTTTGCAATCTGGCGGAACTCGATGAATTCGTCGAGCGCGAACTGCTTGATCGCTTCGGCCACGAAAATCTCAATGCGCTCGAGCCCTTCCAGCATGTAGTCCCGACCACTGAGAACCTGTGCAGGGAAATCTATGGCATTCTCCAGCGCGGCTTTCGCCCTGCCGCAGTGGAGATGGTGCGCCTGGAAGAGACCATGATGAATTCATTCGAGTACTGTGGCGAGACGGAAATTCGTAAGCAAAAGGGCAGGGCATGAAGAGGGAAGTCGAACCCGCAACGCTGATCAGCGCCAGCTTCCAGGAATTGCTGCGTGAGCTGCTGGTGCGGCTGGGGGAAGACCCCGAACGCGACGGGCTGGTGCGCACGCCTGAGCGCATGCAGCGGGCGCTCGAGTATCTGACCAAGGGGTATCGGGAGGACCCCGGGAAGCTTCTCAAAGGCGCACTGTTCAACGTGGACTACGACGAAATGGTGATCGTCAAGGACATTGAGATGTTCAGCCTGTGCGAGCACCATGTGCTGCCGTTCTTCGGCAAAGTGCACGTCGCCTATATCCCCAAGGGCAAGGTCATCGGTTTGAGTAAGCTGCCACGGCTCATCGACCTCTTTGCCCGCCGCCTGCAGGTCCAGGAGCGGCTGACTACGCAGATCGCGGAGACCATCCAAAACGCCGTCGAGCCGCAAGGCGTGGGCGTAGTGATCGAGGCCCGCCACCTCTGCATGATGATGCGCGGGGTCGAGAAGCAGCACTCTTCCGCGGTGACCTCCTCCATGCTCGGCGTCTTCCGCCAAGAGCAGGAGACACGGGAAGAATTCCTCTCGCTCATCCGGGGGAAGGGAATGAACGGGAGCTGACTTCGGGCGATTCGGGATCGTCTTTGTTGGCCACCGTCAAGCAGCCTTCATCAACAGTAGAGACGCAGATGCTGCGTCTCTATAACGTTGACGGATACTTGCGATCCGTCCAGAGTCCATGTCTGCGCGCTCACGCCGCACGCCGCCCGAAAGCCCTCTTCGCGGCAAGATCGCCGTCGTCACCGGAGCCAGCCGGGGAATTGGACTGGCCATCGCGCGGGCGTTGGCCGAAGCCGGCTGCGACCTCGCTCTGGCAGCGCGTTTCCGCGACCGACATCAGATGCGTGAGCTCCAACAACAGCTCGGTTCGTTCGCACAATCCTGCGACGTCCGGGACGAGCCCTCGTTGAGCGCCTTCTTTGCCGCGGTGAAGGAGCGGTTTGGCCGCGTGGATGTGCTGGTCAACAACGCCGGTATTGCCGGGCCCAGCCGCAACGTCGCGCAGCTCTCTGTCCAGGAGTGGCGCGAGGTGATCGAGACCAACCTCACAGGAATGTTCCTGGCAACGCGCGCGGCCCTGCCTCTGATGAAGCGCGGCGCCAGTGTAGTCAACAATCTTTCGGTCTCAGCGAAAGGAGTATTCCCGGGCATGTCTGCGTACAACGCCTCCAAACACGGGGCTGCAGGCTTCACCAACACACTGCGCGAAGAACTGCGGGAGCAGGGAATCCGCGTGATCGGGTTGTATCCGGGAGCGACCGACACAGCCATTTGGGACCAGTTCTGGCCGAAGGCGCCGCGCCGGCGCATGGTGTTGCCGGATACGGTTGCGCGCGCGGTCGTCTTCGCCCTCAGCTTGCCCGCCGAGGCCAGCGTGGATGAGTTGGTGATCGCGCCCACTACCGGAGCACTGTGACGTTCTAAGCCGGATTTCTCACCAGAAGTAAACAGCGAGGAGTAATTAACAGTAGAAAAAGGCCGTTCTTCTCAGGCATAACTGCGGTGTTGAAACGACCGGATCATCTACTCCATCTTCCAGAGATTCAATCTGGAATGGAAAACCCGCACCCTCCGAGTTTTTACACAAGCAGCTTGACGTCACCGCCACAGCACCCGCTTGACAATGTGCCGAACGTAGGATATACGCTTCCGCCCACCAGGGGGTCGCGCGGGCCGACCCACAGCTTGAAGCCGCGGCGTGGTTCTCCTCGCGGGGAACAGCACGAGAGATATCCCGTTCCTACCCGCTAGCCTGCCGACCTCACTGTGGGGAGATCACAGTCCCAGTACGATTGCCGCTGATTTGGCCAGGGGGACAGAATGAAAGCCATCCTCTCGTGCATTCTGCTACTGCTGACCCTGAGTGTACGCATGTTAGCACAGGTCAGCACCTCCACCATTACCGGCCTCGTGACGG
The DNA here is from genome assembly GCA_035639935.1 of Terriglobales bacterium. Lineage (GTDB taxonomy): Bacteria > Acidobacteriota > Terriglobia > Terriglobales > Acidobacteriaceae > JAHFUA01. The sequence continues at coordinate 1,067 of DASQXC010000114.1, read as the reverse complement.
ATCCTAGCGGTGCGGTCGTTAGCGGCGCAAAAGTGAGCGCGCTAAACGAAGGAACCGGCGTGACGTACCAGGTGAACAGCACGTCGGCCGGCAGCTACACCTTCAGTTCCGTCGTGCCCGGAAAATACACAATCACGGTTTCCAAACCCGGCTTCCGAAGCTTCACCAGCACTGGCAATGTCCTGACCGTTGGTGTGCCGCTCGTGGTAGATGTGCAATTGCAGGTGGGCGCCGCCTCGGAAACCGTGGAGGTGCAGTCCTCCTATGAGCGTATTGAGACCACGAGCGCTCAGCTTAGTGACATCGTTCCGGAAAAAGAGATCAAGAACCTGCCGCTCAATGGTCGCAATCCTTTGACACTCCTCACCATCGAGCCGGGCGTGGTGCAGCGCACCACTGGGGGCTTGGGTTCGGGCACGCACGTATTTGGCTCACGCGATCGGGCGCACAACGTGACGATAGACGGCATCGACGCCAATGAATCCACAGTTCCCAACCCGCAGGGCAACATCCAGCGCCTTACGCCGGACAACGTGCAAGAATTCCGAACCGTTACCCTGGACGCGACGGCGGAACTGGGCCGCAACAGCGGCGCCAATGTGATGGTGGCGACCAAATCAGGCACCAATGCCATTCACGGCGACGCTTACTGGTTTCACCGCCAGACCGCGCTGAACTCTGCCGAATGGTTCAGTAAGTTCGCTAACCAGCCTAAGCCCGCTCTGCGCCTGCATCAATTTGGCGGGGACGTCGGCGGCCCAATCATCAAGAATAAGACTTTCTTCTTTTTCAGCTACCAGCGCAGCGACATTCCCCAGACCGAGCCCATTTCGGCCACCAACGTCGGGATTTTAGGCGCGCCTGTTCTGTACACCCCAAACCTGCTGAACAACGGGATCTTTCGCTTCGTGCGGGGCACGGTGACGGTCAACGGCAAAAGCTACACCCAGAACACCCCTGGTCTCGTAGATGCTTCGGGCAATCTGTTGCCCGGCATTCCCGTGTGCGGCGGCAGTGTGACGGGAAATTGCGTGGACAGCTACAACATTTTCGATCCAGCGAACTTT
>DASQXC010000113.1:0-2287 GCA_035639935.1 Terriglobales bacterium | reverse complement strand
GACGACGATATAGTGCTCACAGGGGCGGCTACCGCCGCGCCCAGGAGTACAGTCCAATACACAATCACCTACAACACCAGTACTACCGCGGACAGCGGATGCGAGCTTCAGGACCATCTGCCCGATGACCTGACGTCAGTGCGTTGCCAGCGGGTCAGCGGTCTGCAGCCGCGCGCGATAGATGGAATTCTTCCCCGCAACCTCGGCGATGACATCCGCATGCACGAGGTAGGTGCCGCGCGGAAGTCCTGAGCCGAAGGCAATCTCCTGCATGGTGGTCTGCGCGGGGAAGGTGAAGTGCTGATAGCCAAGCACGAAGGCTTTGCCGATCTCGTTCACCGCGACCACGATCATGGTCAGATCAACGTCGTTTCGCGTCTGATTTGCGAGTTTGATCGCGCCGGCGAGGCCGTCCGGCGTCACCGTGGGAGGGCGCTTCCACTCCAGCGTCAGCGCCGAGATCACGCTCAGCGCGAACTCGCGGCTTCGGGTTTCCGGTGGATCATCGGAATCGCTGACCTCGACGGCGAACCGAAACTCTCCCATCGCCGTAGCTGTGCCGGAGATCGTGCCCGTAACCGGGTCCAGGTTCAGCCCCGGAGGCAGCTTGCCGGCGACGATCTCCCAGTTTCGTGGCGGCAGCCCACCTGTGGCCACCAGCCTGGTTTCATAAGTTGTCGCGAGGATCGCTTTCGGGAGGGTCTTCTCGGTGGTGATCTCCAGCGGCGCTCCCACTTCTTCCGCCCGACAAGCAACTGCGGAGAGGGCAAACAGCAGTGCGGGCAAAAGAATGAATTTCATCGGACCAATTCAATTGTACCGTCATCGGACTGGAGCGGACCGGCAGCGCGAACAGGAACATGGCGGTTTGCGAGCGTCGAGCGCGAGCGTTGACTTGGCCAGAAGGTGCACAATACCATGCGCGGATTAGTAAAGAAGGAGTTGCAATGCCGCACTGCACGCAATGCGGAGCCGCCGTCTCCGAAGACGCGCGTTATTGCCCGAACTGCGGCCGGCCGCAAGCTGCAACCTGGACACCGGATGAGCCAGCCGCGCAGTCCGGGATTTCGCAGAACGCGGCGGCGCTGCTGAGCTATGTGCTCGGCTGGATTACGGGACTGATTTTCCTGCTCATCGACAAGCGTCCCTTCGTGCGCTTCCATGCTACGCAGTCCTTGGTTACTTTCGGGGGATTGCACCTCATCCGCGTCATGGTCGGCGCAGTTTTCGGCGTGGGATGGTGGTACTTCGGTGGATGGGCGAACTTGGGCTTGGGCGCATTGCTGCGGGGCTGCATAGAATTGTTTACCTTTGTGCTGTGGGTCGTGTGCATGATGAAGGCCTATCAGGGCGTGCGCTTCAAGCTGCCCATCGCCGGCGACATCGCCGAGGGCTTCGGCGGGCGATAGAAAGTGCAGCTCACCGGGTTGACACCGTTGTTCCCCTCGTGGGGATTAGGGCTCGCTGACACGTTGAGGCGAGCCGCCGCAATCAGCACCGAGGAAACCTCACCGCAAACGCCCGCCTCTAATCTTTAACCGTTCCCAACAGGGGTAGTTAGAAGGGGGTTTTGAATGCATTTACTGTGGTGGGTTGTTGTCGGGCTGATCGCCGGATGGGCAACCGGCAAGATCATGGGCGGCTCCGGTTACGGTGCCCTGATGGACATCGTGATCGGGATCGTCGGTGCCTTAGTAGGCGGCTGGATCATGCGCGCGCTCGGCTTCGCAGGCCAAGGCGGCATGCTCTATACGATCCTGGTGGCGATTGGCGGGGCAATATTAGTGACGCTGTTGTACCGTTTGATTGTTGGAGGTCGCGGAGCTGGTCGCACTGGTGGGCTGCGCCGAGCAGCCTAAAACGCGGCCAAAGTGATGAAGGGTTGGGCTCAGGACCTCCGCCCGAGTCGAGTTGGGCTCTCCTGCACGGAGAGAGCGATGACATCGCGGACGCGCTCGCACTTTAGAGGACCCGCGCTTGCTCGGACGCGCGCCTGCTCAGGTCGGCGATCAGCGCCGCCGAGGTGATGAAGGCGCTGTGGGATTTTGTGGATAATTCCCACAGCGCCAAAGTTTTTTACACTGCCGCCGATTCCAAGAGCACTAAATGAATCGCCCGGCCATCAAGTTCCACGATCTCGCCCACATACCGTGAGGCGGTGAGGCCGAAGATGGCAACGTGGGGCTCCCCGTCAGAAGGTTTGTGCTCATAGATGGTGTTGAAATTATAGTCCAGTGCCAGTACCTTGCGCACTGCATTGGCGGCATGCTCAGGTTTGTACTCGAAG
>DASQXC010000112.1:0-2228 GCA_035639935.1 Terriglobales bacterium | reverse complement strand
CCGCCGATCCCGCGCCGAGTCTCCGGATACAACCTTGACCAGTTGCTTCCCGCCAGGACGGCCGTTTCAATATCGCGCGCTCGCTCGTCGGCAGCGAGGGTACGCTAGTCACGGTGCTCGAAGCCAAGTGCAGGCTGATCGATGCCAAGGCCGAGCGCGTTGTTCTCATGTGGGGTTATCCGGACGTCTATCAAGCCGCCGATCACGTGATGGATGTCCTCCCGTTTGAGCCGACGGCGCTCGAAGGCATTGACTATCGCCTGTACCACAACGTCGAGAAGAAGGGCGGGCCGCACCGCAAGTATCTCCCTCTCCTTCCGGAGGGCAAGGGCTGGCTACTCGTGGAATTCGGGGCGGACAAAAAACAGGATGCGCTTGAGCTTGCGCGTGAGGCGATGGAGGCGCTGAAGAGCAAACCCGGCGCGCCAAACATGAAGCTCTACACCGAGCGCGCAGACATGGAGCACATCTGGGAAGTACGCGAGTCCGGCTTGGGCGCGACGGCGTTTGTCCCCGGCGAGGCGGACACTTGGCCCGGCTGGGAAGACTCGGCCGTGGCTCCGGAGAAGCTCGGCGGCTATCTGCGCGAGTTGCGCGCGCTTTATGACAAGTACCAGTACAACCCCGCGCTCTACGGCCACTTCGGGCAGGGCTGCGTTCATTGCCGCGTGGATTTTGACGTGCAAAGCGAGGCGGGGATCCGCAAGTGGCGCTCGTTCATGGAAGAGGCCACCGATCTTTGCGCCAAGTACCACGGCAGCTTCAGCGGCGAGCACGGTGATGGCCAGTCGCGGGCCGAGTTCCTCAACAAGATGTTCGGCGAGGAGCTGATCCAGGCGTTTCGGGAGTTCAAATCCATTTGGGACCCGCACTGGATGATGAACCCGGGCAAGGTCGTGGATCCGTATGGCATGGACGAGAACTTGCGCCTTGGGGCCGGCTACCATCCGTGGGAGCCAGAAACACATTTCAAGTGGCCGGAGGACAATGGCAGCTTCGCCCACGCGGCGCTTCGCTGCGTCGGGATCGGCAAGTGCCGGCGCAAGCAGGGCGCGAAGCCCGAAGACGACACCATGTGCCCGAGCTTCATGGTCACGCACGAAGAGCAGCACACAACGCGCGGGCGCGCACGTCAGCTCTGGGAGATGTTGCACGGCGACGTGATCGCCAAGGGCTGGCGCGATGAGAACGTCAAAGAAGCGCTCGACCTGTGCCTCTCCTGCAAAGGATGTAAGGGGGATTGCCCGGTCAATGTTGATATGGCCACCTACAAGGCCGAGTTCCTTGCGCACTATTGGGAAGGCCGGCTGCGTCCGCGGCATGCATACGCGTTCGGGCTGGTGAACCAGTGGGCGCGGCTGGCGTCGATCGCCCCGGGGGTCGTCAACCTCTTCACTCAACTTCCGCTCGTCAACGCGCTCGCAAAGAAGGCTGCAGGCATGCCGCTGGGCCGGCAGATCCCCGCCTTCGCTCCGGAAACCTTCAAGACGTGGTTCCGCAAACGCCAGCCGCGGAACCAGGGCGGGACTCCTGTTATCCTCTGGGCCGATACCTTCAACAATTATTTCTTCCCCGAGACAGCCAAGGCTGCCGTGGAAGTGCTGGAGCATTTTGGATACAAGGTGCAGGTGCCGCCGCAGCACCTGTGCTGCGGCCGCCCACTGTATGACTATGGCTTCCTTAAACGCGCCCGCAATTACCTGGAGCGAATCCTGGATAGCCTTGCGCCGCAAATCGCCGCGGGAACGCCGATGGTGGTGCTGGAACCCAGTTGCTGCTCAGTGTTTCGCGACGAATTGAATGGGCTCATGCCCGAATCCGAGCGCGCCCATCGCCTGATGGAGAACACCTTCCTCCTCTCTGAATTCCTGGAGAAGAAAGTGAAGGACTACCAGCCGCCGCTGCTCAAGCGCAAAGCCATCGTCCAGGGGCACTGCCATCACAAGGCCATCATGCGCCTGCACGACGAAGAGGCAGTAATGAAAAAGATGGGGCTGTATATTGAGGTGCTCAACTCCGGCTGCTGCGGCATGGCGGGGTCGTTCGGCTACGAGGCCGATAAGTACGACCTCTCGCTCCAGTGCGGCGAGCGGGCGCTGCTGCCCGCGGTCCGCAGAGCCGGTTTATCTAGCCTGATCATCGCCGATGGCTTCAGTTGCAAAGAGCAGATCCAGCAGGAAACGTCGCGCCACGCGCTGCACCTGGCGGAAGTCATGCAGATGGCGCTG
>DASQXC010000111.1:0-2607 GCA_035639935.1 Terriglobales bacterium | reverse complement strand
CAAGATGCGCCCGTTAGGCATCCCGGCCATCCGCGACCGGATTGTACAGGAAGCCCTCCGTATGGTTCTAGAGCCCATATGGGAAGCAGACTTTAGTCGGCACTCCTACGGCTTCCGCCCAGATCGAAGCACAAAGGATGCGGTCGCCTATATTGGCGCCCGTTTTATTGCTCGCAAAGGCACAGCCTATGGATGGGTTATCGAAGGTGACATCCAATCATTCTTCGATAGAATTAACCACCTAAAGCTGATGAGACTTTTGCGACGAAGGATCAAGGATAAAAAGGTTCTATCCTTGGTCTGGAAATTCCTTCGGGCTGGGATTATGGAGGAAGGAATGTTCCGTCATTCGTTGTTAGGAACACCACAGGGAGGCATACGTACACTTCCTACAAAGTTGCAAAAAGGGTGGTAGAGTTCTCGACGAGCATCCCACGTACAGCACTTCGACCTCAGGATGGCGCTGGGTTTCTGGGGGCGCCGCTTCAGACGGTGCGGCCCAGTGATAGGCCAACGCTGCGGAAGTAAGGAGATTGTCGTGGCACGTCGAGTATCACCACCTATCCCTACGCTAGAGGTGCGCATCATGTTTGAACCGAGCCGGCTGAGCCCCGCCTGTGTGGCCCAGGCGTATGAACAGGTGGTGCCGATGATCGGCCGCACCACCCCACAGCCGGCCCACACTCGGCTGGCTGGTCGCGAGCGGGGCATGCAACCTGTCGGAAGGAGGGCGGCCTCATGACCTCCATTCAAGCGGCTATCTATGCTCGGGTGTCCTCGGTCCAGCAGGCCGAGGCCCACACGGTCGCAAGCCAAGTCGCGGCGTTGCGCGAGCGCGTCACGGCCGATGGCCTCTCGGTGTCTGAGGCCCTGCAGTGCATCGATGAAGGCTATAGTGGAGCGACGCTGGTGCGGCCGGCGCTGGAGCGCTTGCGGGATCTGGTCGCCAGCGGCGCCGTCGACCGGCTCTACGTCCACTCCCCGGATCGGTTGGCGCGCAAATACGCCTACCAAGTGCTGCTGGTCGACGAGTTCCAGCGCGCCGGGGTGGAGGTGATCTTCTTGAACCGTGAGCTGGGCCAGAGCCCGGAGGACGAGCTGCTGCTGCAGGTGCAAGGCATCATGGCGGAGTATGAGCGCGCCAAGATTGTTGAGCGTCACCGGCGGGGCAAACGCCATGCGGCCCGGGCGGGAGCGGTGAATGTGCTGAGCGGCGCGCCCTACGGGTACCGCTACGTGCCCAAGCACGCCGGCGGGGGACAAGCGCGCTACGAGATCGTGCCTGCCGAAGCGCGGGTGGTGCGGCAGGTATTTGACTGGGTCGGCCGCGACCGCCTGACCATTGGCGAGGTCTGTCGGCGGCTCACGCAGGCGGGCGAAGTCACCCGGACCGGGAAGACCGTCTGGGATCGGCGCGTGGTCTGGGGCGTGCTGAAGAATCCCGCCTACATCGGCGCGGCGGCCTTCGGCAAGACGCGCCAGGGTCCGCTGCGGCCCCGACTGCGAGCGCAGCGCAGCCGCCCCTTGCAGCCACGGCGCGCCATCTCGACCTATGATGCCCCGCCGACGGAATGGCTTCGGATTCCCGTGCCGGCCATCGTGGCGCCCGAGCTGTTCGCCGCCGTCCGGGAGCAGTTGCAGGCGAATCAACGCCACGCCCGGCAATCCCGCCGTGGCGCCCTGTATCTGCTGCAAGGCTTGGTGCAGTGTCAGCAGTGTGGCTATGCCTACTATGGGAAACGCCTCAGCCCCAGGGCTCGCAAGGGCCACCCCCGGGCGTACGCCTATTACCGCTGCCTGGGCACTGACGCCTATCGCTTTGGGGGCGAGCGGGTCTGTCCCAATACGCAAGTGCGAACGGATCTGCTGGAGCAGGCCGTGTGGCAGGAAGTCTGTGCGTTGCTGGCCCAGCCGGCGCGGCTGGCGGAGGAATACCGGCGGCGGTTGCATCCCGCCAGACCCCCACAGCACACGACCCTCACCACCCTCGAGGCCCAGCTCGGCAAGCTGCGGCAGGGCCTGGTGCGGTTGATCGACAGCTACGCCGAGGGGCTGCTCGAGAAACACGAGTTCGAGCCTCGCATCAGCCGCCTCCGCCAACGCATCGTGCACCTCGAAGCGCAGTGCCACCAGCTGGCCGATGAAGCGGCCTTGCAGAGCGACTTGCGGCTGATCATCGGCCGCCTGGAAGACTTCGCCACCCAGGTCCAGGAGGGGCTGGCCGAGGCCGATTGGAGCCGGAAACGCGAGATGATCCGCACGTTGGTCAAACGGGTGGAAGTTGCGCATGATCGAGTCCAAGTCGTGTTCCGGGTCGAGCCACGTCCGGGCGATCCCAGCCCTGAAAAAAAAAGTTTGCAAGATTGTAGGGGGAGTACTCAGTCCACTCCTCGCCAACATCTTCCTCCATCAACTCGATGAGTACATGGTCAAGGTACTCGGGGCCAATGAAACCCAATCAAAACGGGTAGAGAACGCCGGAAGAAATCCAGAATACCGCCAGATCGAAAGAAAGATCACACGGGTACGGAGACAACTTCGGCAAACGCAAGGGGCCAAACGAGAACCCATGATCAAAATGCTCACCGAGTTAGAGCGACAGCTGAA
>DASQXC010000110.1:0-24202 GCA_035639935.1 Terriglobales bacterium | reverse complement strand
CTCGCAATAGATGTGAACAGCGGAGACTGTAACAGCGATTGGAACTTTTCGTCATCGCTCTTGAAGTGTACCAGGAGATGGTCGCTGTCATTGTCCACGGTGACGTTGTCAAGCGCGATTTTCTCTACGCCGCTGGCGTTCATTTTCTTGAACATCATGCCGGCGCGCAGCAGGGAAGAGAGGGTTGCCGCAGTCATGGAGTCCGCAGTTAGTACGTTGAGATCGAACTTGACGCCGTGAGTGAAGTCCATGGTGTAGACAGAGCCCAGCAGGCGCTTCTTGACAAGATCATAGTCGGCCAGGCGGGCGGCATCGCCCAGCGTGGAGCGCATCATGGTCTGGGTGCCGAGAGAGTCGAGAACGCTCCATACCGCCCCCGCGTCGGCCGAGCGCACCAGGTCCGAGATCTGGCTGTTCGACGCCAGGCTCTGGCGGTTGCCGTCACGCGCGTCAAGTGAGGCCGCTATCGCGGTATGGTCGCCAAAAAGCATGGTGTATTCGTCGAGGAAGGTCACCTCCATGCCGCCCGACATGGGGTAAAGAAAGGAAGTGTGATACTTGGTGGGCTTGATCTTCCTCGCGCGCATGCGCTTGATGACGGTAGCGCGGCTGAACTCTCCCTGTGCGATTCCGACAATACGCAGGCTCTTGTCCGCGTTGCGGAAAGAAGCAAAGGTTAGTGAATCCACGTCCTTATCGGGATTGACGCCTACCCCGCGCAGCGCCGTCTCCAGATCTTTCAAGTTGTCGGGCAGGACCTTGGCTTTGAGCGCCAACGCCGTGGGCGACTCGGCGAGCTGCCGATAGTCCACCGTGATGATCTGCTGTACCTCGGACGGAATCACCGAGCTGGCAGCCGTGCCCAGCGCCGCTCCCCAGCCGGGGACGGACAGGAGTACCAAAAGGCTGGCGATAAAGGACGCAGTGCGTTTCATGAAGGCCTCATTCCTGGAGCTTACTGATCGAGATGTGCTTGCGGCAGCTTTGGTTGGTTCGCGCCGCGCGCGCATTGAAAACAGAGTACAACATTTCCCGGGATCTGGATATTGGGTGACAGGCTGATCGGGCCAAACGATATTGGGATTCTTGGTTCTAGCTCTTACTGAACCGGATGGCAGGCCCCAGGGGTTTAAAGATTTGTTAAATTCCGCTTAGTGACATGACGAAGGTCGGGCCCCATCACTTCCGCCTCTGCGCGCTAAACAGGGCCGGCTAACCTATACCTTCAGCGCCGCCATCCTGCTCCGCACCGCGTCCACAAAAGCGGCGTCTTTCAAATCGCTCAGGTTTATTTCGACGTTTGCCAGTGCGCCCGTGAGGGCGGCGCGGGCGAGGGCAGCGGCCACGGTCAGATCGGAAGCCATCTTGGGATTGGTGATGGGCTGGAGCGACTCGACGATATGTGCCACTTCCCGAGCGCGCTCGGCGACACCCAACGGAACGTTGGCTGCATCCTTGAGGGCTTGCACGATTGCCACGTCTCCATTGCTCGCCGCCTTGGCTTGCTTGTAGGCCTTCATGACGGCTTCATAAGACCTCGCGTCGGCGTCAATGGCGGCCTTGAGTTGCTCACGCAGTGTGGCCAGGCGTGCCAGGGCATCGCTCAGTTCGCGTTCGTACTGCAGATAATTTTTCTTGCCTCGCGACATGCCGGCGACCATGGCGCCGAGGGCCGCGGCCAGCGCGGCTGCGGCCGCAGACGCGCTCCCGCCGCCCGGAGTCGCGCTAGGCGCTGCGAGTTGTTCGACGAACGGTTCGATGCCGGCGCGCAATCCACCCACCGCCATCTTGCCGCCCATGATTGCCTGCAGCCGATTCTCAAGTATCAGGGAAGAGTCGAAGTTCTCGATCTGCAAAAACCATTCCGCGGCCATCTCGAGGGCTTTCTTGGGGATAAGCCCGACGATCTCACTGAACATGGGCATCACGCCATAGCGCGCGGCTTCGCGGCGGATGAACTCGAAAACACGCGCGATGGGCGTCTGCTCGAAGTCGGTGAGGTTCATCGAGACCTGCGCCAGCCCACGCACCGGAAAGCCTGCGGCCTTCACATAACGCAGTCCGCCGTTGGAGAAGCGCACGGCCTTGGCGATTTTCTGGGCGATTTCAGCATCTGTCGTGTTCAGATAAATGTTGTAAGCAATGAGGAACTTCCGCGCGCCCACCACCGTCGCGCCGGCGGTAGGATGGATTCGGGGCTCGCCAAAGTCCGGGCGCCGGGCCGGATTGACCGCGATCTCTTCGCGCAATCCTTCAAATTGTCCGCGACGTATGTTTTCCAGGTTCTGACGCTCGGGCGTGGTGGCGGCTGCCTCGTAAAGATATACGGGAATCTGGTAGCGCTTCCAAACCTCTTGGCCGACGTGGCGGGCGATGGTGACACAATCTTCAAGTGCCAGGCCCTCGATAGGCACAAACGGCACGACGTCCGTCGCGCCCAGGCGCGGGTGTGCGCCTTGATGTTTCCTCAGGTCAATCAGCTCCGCAGCCCGGCCCACGCCGCGGATGGCCGCCTCAGCGATCGATTCGCGGTCGCCTACCAAGGTGATGACGCAGCGGTTGTGGTCGGGGTCCATCTCCCGGTCGAGGAGGTACACGCCCGGTAATTTCATCGCATTCACGATGACATCCACCTTGCCCTGGTCGCGCCCTTCGGAAAAGTTGGGAACACATTCGACGAGCGTGGACATAGCAGGGGAAGGATAAAGGAGATTGGGCCATTGCAGGAAGCAGGAAGCGGGAGGCAGGATGCAGATGTTGAGCTTTTGCTGCATCCTTCGCCGATCTATTGGAATCAGTAAGCATTGCAATTCGCCAAAGCCCGCCAGCAGGGCCGGGGGACGAATGATTTCGAGCGATACGTGCACGAAATGGTGCAGCTTGCTCGCGACAGTGCTGTTAGCGACGCTCCTGGCGCTGGCCGGGTGTGGCGGGACCAGCACGATCAAGCCGCCGCCTGGCGGTCCGCCCGGAGGCGGCGGATCATCGGCCGCACCGGAATTCGTTTATGCGCTCAACGGCAGCGCCGGGCCTGCGGTGGCCGGCTTTCGTATCGACCCCACGACCGGCTTTCTCACTCCCCTTCTGGGCTCACCATTTAGCCTGGGGCTGCCGGGATCGGTTTCCGTGTCCGCGATGGCGGCCACACCCCTCACGGCCTTTCTCTATGTGGCCGATTGGTTCGATAAGCAAATCGTCGTGCTGCGTGCCGATGCCAATTCAGGCCTGCTCACCCAAATGGCCACCGTATCGGTCCCGACGCTCGAAAGTTCCAGCCAGATCCGCGTGGACCCGTCGGGGAAGATCCTCTTCGTAACAGATCCCAATGCGCTGCGGATTCTGGCTTTCACCATCAACAGCGACGGCACCTTGACCGCTGTTCCGGGATCCCCTTTCACTACGTTGAGACCCGTGCTCAAGCTGACCATTGATGCCGCCAGCCACTTCCTTTTCGGGGGAGAAGAGAACACTGTGACGGGATTCACGATTGGCTCCGACGGTTCGCTCACCTCGACCACCGGATCGCCACTGACTGTACGTATTGGTCTCCAAAACCCGGGCCAAGGGCCGGCGGGCGTGAGAGCGGTAATCGACCCCAGCGCGCGGTTCCTTTATGTCGTGGATGAGAGCTTTCCGCGCGTATTCGTATATACCATTGGCGGGGAACGGACGCTGACCCCGGTCTCGGGCTCGCCTTTCACGATCAACATTGCCGGAGTGGCGGCCGACATCACCCCCGACGGCAAATTCCTTTTCGTTGGTGGATTCGGTCTGCCTTTTGTTGATGCGTTTGCCATCGACACGAACACCGGCGCGCTGCATCCAGTCCTCGGTTCGCCGTTCCCTAACGGCACCGGTGGAAGCCAGATCGCGGATCTGGCGGTCGATCCCAGCGGCAAGTTCGTGGTTACGGCTAATGAACAGAAGACCAATATCTCGCTGTTCAGCATTGGCGCAAATGGGGCCCTGACTATGGTTCCCGGCTCCCCATTCCCTACTGCGCCACAACTTATAAGTGGAAGTCCATCCATGGTCGTCGTAACCAGATAATTGGTTTTTAACCGCCGAGAGGCCAGTACGCCGAGTTCTTGAACTCGGCGCCCTCGGCGACCTCGGCGGTAAATCCCTCCTCCTTCTTGTACTCTCGTTTTCAATTGAGCCAGAGTAGATGCCCCGTTACTCTGCGATTCTGAATGCGTTCTCTTCTGACTCTTACACTGGCCGCTTTGGTCGCCAGCGGTGGCGCCATCGCCACTGCGGCCGATTCGTCTGCCCGGCAACCGGACGCGCGCAAGCGATTTGTTCTGGACGTTGTGCGCATGGCTGTCGCCCTCCCCCAAGCCAACCCCCAAGACCGACTGCGCGTGCTCAATGCGGCGGCCAGCGTGGTGTACCCAGTGGACCGAAGGCTGGCCCGACAGTTCGCCCGCGATGGTGCGCGTCTCGAAGCTGAACTGGTCAACTCCGGGCAGAAGCCGGCTGTCTCAGTGCTCGCATCTGGCCATCTCGATTGCGCCGCGCAGGTGGAATTCGTGGAGTCCCTCGCGCCGGCGGCGCTCGTGCGTGCGGAGGATTCTTTGGTGGCCGCAATTACCAGCTGTAAGCAAGCAGTTGAGCCAGCCCGCGCCAAGCTCGATTCCGCCCTCGCCAACGGCACGATCGCCGCCCGCCCTCTACTCGCCATGATGGAGATTAGCGGCCCGCCTTCGCGCTGGTCGCAGACCCAGTTCGCGCGGATGTTCGCGGCTCTTCCGGACCAGCCACGTGAAACGCCGAATGTTGCTGCGATGTTCGTGCGTATGGCGCCGGAGGTGGATAAAGATGTCGCCCGCGACTCCGGCCTGAACTTCCTGGAATGGCTGAGCAAACAGAAGGAGAGTGGCGAGCGCAACCTCGCGGTCACCATGACTACTTCAACGCTCGAGAAAGTGCTGGGGCAGGAAGCATACGAGGAGGCGCTGCGCTCGGATGTGGGCGCGCAAGCAATAGCGCGGAGTGCCGGCCGCCCCGGCCACATTGAGATGCCCGAGGAAGATCACGTCTCTGTCCTTGAGGCCATGGGCAACACCGGCAAAGATCGCACGGAGGCGATCCGCTCACTGCCGCCTTCACAGCGCGCGCGCCAGGCCGCCGCACACGGCTTTGCTTCCGGCACGGCCGGCGATCGCAAATCAGCCGATCGCTATTTCGATATGGCATTCGCCGCAGCCAACGAGGTTTGGGCCAAACGCGCGCCGGAGAAGAACGCGGCTGCCGTCGTGGAAGAAGTCAGCGAGGCAGCCGCACAGGTGGACCCGGTATCCGCGCTTACCCGGGCCCAGTCCCTGGACGACCCATCGGCGCAAGCCATCGGCATGCTGGCGGTGGCGCGAGTAGTCGGCGTTGCGAAATAGGCAGACCCGCGTAGCTATTCAGTGTCGTCATCCCGAGCGGGATGATGGAACTGGGTAGATTGGTCGCCTGCGGTCTACTCCACCGTCCTCTTGGCTACACCCATTTCCTCTTTGCTGCAGCACGTGCCTTCGGGGATGGGGGCGCCGTGCGGGCATGTCCGGGGATGCCCGAGGAATGAGCAGATGCGCTCGGTGGCTTCGGGCGAAAGGATGTGTTCGAACTTGCACGCCTGCTGCTCGATTTCCGCTTCGTTGTCCATGTTCAGAGCTTCCGTGAACAGGCGCTCCGCCAGACGGTGGCGGCGGATGATGTCTTCGGCCTTGCGGCGTCCGCGTTCGGTGAAGTCCACGACGAGGTGACCGTCGCCCAAGTTCTGTGAGGCTGGCCGGAGGTTCTCGTGGCAGCGGTTCAGCACATTCTTGTGGGCGTGGGCCAGCGGCGGGTGCGGGCTGCTGACGATGAGCCCCAATTCCGTCATCTTCTCTACTGCAAGGGCAAGGGGAAGCGCGCCGTCAACTTCCATGCGGCCGACTTCGGCAATCTCCCCGTTCTCGTGCAGCACCCAGATCTCCTCCAGGATTTCATCGAATTGCAACTCGTTGGCGAGGGAGAAGATCTCCTGGCTGGCGATGCGGCCGTGGTGCAGGTCCACCCGGCGGTCGGCGAGACGGGCAACAACTGGATCGTGGGTGACCATCACAATCGTCCGTCCCTGCTGATGGAATTCGCGCAGCAAGCGGAGCGCGATCTCCTCGTTCAGCGCATCGAGGTTGCCCGTGGGTTCATCGGCCAGGAGGATGCTCGGGTCATTGATAAGCGCGCGCGCGATGCACACCCGCTGCTGCTCCCCGCCGGAAAGCTGCGGCGGTAAATGGTGTGCGCGGTCGCCGAGCCCTACCCGTTCGAGCGCCTCGCGCGCTTCCGCCTGGTCGGTCATGCTGTGGAAATATTGCGCCAGCATAACGTTCTCCAACGCCGTCAGGTAAGGAATCAGATGGAACTGCTGGAAGATGAAGCCGATCTTTTCGGCCCGAAAACGGTCCAGATCGGCGTCCGAGAGCGTGGCCACTGCCTGGCCTTCAAGGTAAATCTTTCCCGAAGTGGGGCGGTCGAGGCAACCGATCAGGTTCACGAGTGTGGACTTGCCCGAGCCCGAAGGACCCATCACGGCCAGCCACTCCCCCGACTCCACGTGCAACGACACATCGTCGAGCGCGTGAACGAGGTCCCGGTTGGCCTGAGCCTTCGTCGGGTACAACCTGCTGACGTGTTCGAGCCGGATCGACATCACTCTCCCTTTAGGATAATTGCAGGCTGTATCTGGCGCAGCAGGGAAATGGGCGCCAATGCCGCCAGAAGCGCCAGCAGCACGCTCCCGATGACCACATCGGGAAAAACCGTGAAGCGCGGCGATACTGAGGTATGGAAGTTGGCGCGGCCGATCCAAGCGGCGATTCCCAGGCCCAGCGCGAATCCCAGCACCGCACCTGCAAACCCAATAACGGCGACTTCGCCCGCAAACATTGCGCTTACGGTACGTGCCGAGGCGCCCAGTGCGCGCATTATCGCGAAATCCTTGCGGCGGTCCAATACCGAGGCGGTCAGCGTGGCCAGCATGCAGAGCGCGGCGGTCAGGACAATGAGTGTGGTCGAGGCCAGCATGGTGGCGCGAGTTTTGTCCAGCACCCGCGCCTCAGCTTCGACTATCTGGCGGACCGGCTGGACTTCTGCTTCCGGCAGTGCCGCCCCGAGTATCGCGACCATGGCACGCACTTCCTGCGGAGAGCCCGTGAAGGCGGCTTCGATCGTCGTAGGCGCCAAGCCGGTCCAGCGAGTGAAGTCAGCCAGACTGAGATACACGTGGCTGTCCTCCTTGCCGCCAGTGCTGAGGATACCTGCGATCGAGACGTGCAGATTTTGTCCCTGGAACACCAGATCAAGCGGCTCGCCTTTGGGTGATAGCGACTGGTAAGCGCGCTTGCCGATGAGAACCGTCGCGGGTGCGGTGGGCCAAGCGGTGACCGACCACCAGCGATTGAGCTTGCTTACGCGTTGGAAGTCTGTGCCCGCTACTACCACAGGCGCACCGGCACTCGTGCGGGCCACAGCAAAGGCAAAGGGCGCGGCGAGGCCGCGCGTCCCCAAAGCCCTGTCCACGCGCGAGAGGGCATCGGCAGGCAGTGCGCCGTTGTCCTTGCCGGTGATCACGATGTTGGCGCCATAGCTGCGGAATTCGTGGTGCAACTTGGCTTGGGCATCACTATAGAGATTCAGCGTGGCCGTAGCGACTGAGGCAGCAACCACCACGGCGAGCAGCGCGCTCAGCGCGCGCCCGCGACGCACCAGCAGCGGGCGCGACAGCATGCGAAAAACCATGCGGCGGCGAGTAGCGCCCTTCCGCATCACACGTCACCCCGCAGCACAATCGCCGGACTGAAATGGATTGCACGACGGATGGAAGCCGCGCTTCCCGCGAACGTCACCAGCACCGCAACAGCCACTATGATAGGGAAGAGCACCGGCTCGACCGCCACGCGGGCACCGAACACCCGCTGGCCAATCTGTTTGGCCATGGCGATGCCGATCAGGAATCCCGCGGTGCCACTGAGCAGGGACAACAGTCCAGACTCGGCGAAGAACAGCGCTGCGACAGCAGCATTGTCGGCACCCAGAGTTTTCATGAGTCCGACCTCGTGGCGGCGCTCGAAAATGGCCGTGGCCATGGCCGCCGACACTGCCAGCGCCGAAGCTAGCAGCGCAGCCAGCGTAACCAGCAGCATCAGTCCCTTGATCCGCGAGAGTACCGCTCCCTCGTTCTGTGCCACTTGGCGGATCTGCTCGGCGCGCGAATGCGGGATGGCTTCCATCAATTGATACGCTATGGAATTCGCGTAAGGGGAGCAATACCAGCGGTCATAGAGTTCTGGAGAAAGCGCTTTGGGATTAGCGTCGCCTCGCCTCGCCAAAGCGTCTTCCGGCTTTGTCAACGCGCTCACCAGCACTCGCCGCACCGCGCCGGGATGTCCTGCAAGCGCTTGCGCCAGATGCAGCGGGCCGACAATCTGCTGGTCCTCGGCGGGCCCGGCAGAGAGAATGCCAGCTATTTTCAGTTCGCGGCCGGCGACTCTGATCACATCGCCGAGATGCGCGCCGCTACGTGCCGCCAGCACCTGCCCGACGAGCACATCGTTGCCATCATCTGAAGGCCACGCCCCGTCCACCCGCCACCAGGGATTGGTGGCGCGCACCCCGGCGGTAAAACTGTCAACGCCATAGCGGAACGAGTGCGCAAACCAGGTGCCGATCAGCTCGACCGATTGCGGCTGCCCACCGAAAGAGGCCTCAACCTTGACAGGAAGAAAAGGCGCGAATCCTAGAATGTTGTTCCGCCAGAACGTTCCCTTAATGGCCGGCAGATCGGCTTCGTTGAGATAAGCGCTGTCGCTGGGCGGTTTCAGGTTGACCCCGCCGATCTCCACATCCAGCGTATCCGTATCGGGATAGATGACGATGTTGGCGCCGTAGCTGCGCAGCTCGCGGTTCATCTTGTCGCCGATATCGGCAGCCACGGTGATCATCGCAGTGGCCACCGCCACGCCGAGAGTAACGGCTACTCCGGCCAGAATTTTTCGGCGACGTTGCCGGCGGACCGATTGATAGACGAGGCGAACGAACATGGCATCACGGCTGCTCGAAATATCGCGCGCCGGAAGACAGACTAGCCTGCGAAACGATCACCCGGTCCTCCAGCACCTTAGCCTTCAGCGGGATAGGATTGCAGCCGCCGTGCTGACCTACCGACATCTGGTTGATAGGCGCTGCACAGTTTTTGCAGATCAGGCCTGACCGGCTGGTGTAGAAGCCCACCGCGCCGCAAATCTCGCAGGCGTCGAACAGCACCGCCAGCTTGTTGTCCGGCTTGCGATAGACAAAAAAGCGCACCCGGGTGCCGCTCACCTCTCCCACGTAGCGTGCCAGCTCGCCTACTCGCAGCTCGTTAGTGGCAAGCGTCGTCTGGCCATTGACAAACCGCACAGGTGTGGCTGGCGAGAGCACCGAGGTGCTCTTGGCGTAAATGAATTGCGCGGTCACCAGCAGAATGAACACAAACGAACAAACATAGACTGAAGCCATCCACAGACGCTCGCGACGCGCTGTCCACTGCGTCTTGCGCTGCTCGGCCCGGGAGCTGGGTACGACCACTGGCGCGCGGCGGCGATATTCGAACAGGATCATCAGCCCGGCCAGCGCTAGCACCGTGATGAAGAAAAACAATTCATTGCGCACGATCGGCCCGATGATGGCCATCTCGCGCTTGCTCGAGGGGAGCACCCCGTTTTCCGAGAGCTCGTGCAGGCCGGCAACCAGCAACTGCGCAGCCACAAAGAACAGGATGACGCTCGTCACCTTAAAGAACTTGCGCAAATCGACACGTGCGCTGCCATTCACGAACATCACCCCGAACACCACCGCCAGCCCGACACCCAATACCGTCCCGATGAAGTTCAGCAGCTCCGTGGTATTTAGCGAGACGGCGGAAAGGATGAGCACGGTCTCCACACCCTCGCGCAGCGCCATGAGGAAGACGAAGGCGAACAACCCGATGCGCGAACCTTCACTTACCAGCGTGCCCACGCGCTGCTCGATTTTGCCCTTGAGCGCGCCCGCGGTGCGCATCATGAAGATCACCATGGTGACCACGAAGAAGGCAGCGGCCAGCATGATCCAGCCTTCAAAGATGTCCTGATTAATGCCGGTCCGGGCGATGATCACGGCCCCACCCACGCTCGCAGCAACCGCCGCACTCAGGGCCGCATAAACCAGTTTCCGAAGGTCGGGACGATTGATCTTGCTAAGGTAAGCTAGGGTAATGCCGACGATCAGGGCGGCTTCCACCCCTTCTCGTAAGGAGATGATAAAGGCGTCGATCATGCGGCTGGATGAAGTTGAAAATCAACCTCAAAGTCACTAGCTTAAGAATACGCGTCGCTCCGGCGAGGGGTCAATCCTCCGGGCCGATTGAGCCATTGCGTCATTGTTTCATTGGGCCGGGGAGCATAAGAGCCTTTGCAAATCAACCAATGACTCAATGAGTCAATGGATCAATGACTCAATCCCTCCAACCATCTTCCCGTGCGCGCTCCGCGTCTAAGCCGAGGTGAGCGTCCGCAGCGCCTGTTCTCCTATCGGAGTTGACCTTCTGCGCTCTCCCTGGGAGCGACTTCACTCGCCCGAACGGCACACCGTATTCCAAAGTTTTGCATGGAACCGTTTGGCGGCTGAGGTATTCGGTGAGCGGGAAGTCCCCTATGTCGTGTGCGTGGAGAACGCGACCGGGGCCGCGCTTATCCCCGCCGCCATTGCTGGGGGCAGGATCACCTTCTTGGGCGAGACTCTTTTTGATTACCGCGACGTGCTGGTGGCCGGCGATAGCGAGGCGCTAAGCATTGCCTGGCGGGAATTGGCGCGCCTCGGCCTGCCGCTTGCGGTGAATGGTATACGTGGCCGTCCTAAATTGTGGAGCGCATTCGACCTGCGGCCGTTTAGTAAGGCGCCGTGCGTCCTGCTCCAAGGCGCTTCGCGATTCGCGGCGCATTCCCATGCCGGACGTCTGGTGCGCCGCTTGCAGCGGAAGGGAGCAAAGTTGCGGCAGTACGACGGCACGGCGACTGACCTGCTACGCGAGATCTATCGTCGCAAGGCAGCACAGTCCGGCGACAACCTGTTCACTGATCCGCGCCGTGTGGACTTCGTACTGCGGGCTGTAGCGCTCGCGCCCGCAGCAGTGGATGTCTTCACCTTCGAAACTGCTGATACCCTCATTGCTGCCCTGGTCACGCTGCGTGACGGACGCGTTCGACGTTTCTATACCAGCTGCTTCGATAAGGCTTGGGCGCACGACTCTCCGGGAACAGCCTTGCTGTATCAAGTGACGCGGCAGTCTTTGGCCGCAGGGCTGGATTGCGATTACATGACCGGCACGCAGCCTCAGAAGCTGCGTTTTGCGACCGCCTCGGTGCCGCTGTTTCGCGCCGAAGCCACGGCGCACCAGTTGATGCACATCGCGGGTGAATGGACGCCGGCGAGAGTGGCGGCGTAATGCCAACCGCAGCACCACGGCTAAGCCCGCTCTCGGGGGTTATCCGAACGTAGGTCATCACGCTCGCGCCTCCGGCGCTTTGCTCATGATGAGGCAACTTCAGTAATGACGCAGGTTACAGCAACTTGAGGATCCGCTTCGCTTCCTCGACTCGCGGAAACAGTTTTTCTTCCGCCTGGAATTCGGCGCTGTGGACGCAGCGGCGGGTTCCCTTGAGCTTCACGGGATGCTTTAAGTGCAGCATCTCGTGATACACCAGATATTCGAGCACGAAACGCGGGACCTTCTTGCGGTCGAAGATCCGGCTGACCACGATGGTGTTGTGCGCCGGATCGAAGTGACCGAGGTGGTTCCGTGCATGGTCCTGACTCCAGGTCATCTGCGGCCGTCCGAGAAGCCCGTGGAAGAAGCGTTGGTTGAGTTCGTCGAAAATCTGATCGAGGTCGTACACCTCGCCCTGGGCCGAGGCGATGCGTTTACGCCCGCGCATTTGCCGGATGAGGTGCACCTTGGCCGTCAATCGATGGCTGGAAACATAGTGCCGGTAGCGTGCGGCGTGTCCGGGCGCGATCGACTTGCGGTAGAGCTTGGCCAGCAGAATATGGGCAATGGCCCGCAGTACCGATTCGGGCGCGCCCTCCAGAAGGTCGGAGATGCGGACCAGGATACGCCCTTGGCGCAGCCGAATCGTATTGTTAACGTTGGCGAAGCCGTAGAACTCAACCCTGAACTCGGGTATGGGCGCACGTGGACGTAATTCCCGATATTCCTGCTGGAGAATCTCGAGAAGGGTTGGGGTCACTTGCACTCAGATTAGCACGTCAGCTCTTGCAAGCTGGATCGGCTTCTCGTTTCTTCGCGAATTTGCAAATTGCAAATTACCACTTAAGCGAGTTCGAAAAGCCCCACCCTTGGCAAAATCGGCCAAGGGTGGGGCACCCACATCGGCGCTACTTCTTCTTGCCTCGGGCTTTGGCCTCGGCGGCGGCCTTTTCCTGCTGAGCTAAGAGGTCGCGAGCGTTTTCGAGGTCGCCATCTACGGCATCGGCCGCCTCGGCCAAGGCGAAGTCATAATCTTTCGCCTGCGCGGCGGCAGCCGACTCTTTCGTTGCCTCCTTGAGTGTGCGCAGCTTCAATTGGAACTCGCTATCCGCCTGGATGATCTCTTTGAGCGCCTTACGAAAGTCAAGTTTCTGGTCGGCAAATGAATCCAGGTTACGATCCATTTCGTCCATGATGACTTTGAAATCGGCCAGCAGATCGTGCACCTTTTGGCCGCGCCCCTCGGCAAAGTGCGAATCGGAGCGCAACTGTTCAATGGCCGCCAGCCGCGCCCGCACGTACTTAAGATAAAGCGGCAGCTTCTTGTTGGGCTCGATCGAAACCTCACGCAGTTCATTAGTTTCGGCGGCAGTGAGAGGATCGCGGCGATGGACCTGGGCGGGGGCGGTGATGGCGTTAAAAAACAACGAGAAAATGGCCATGAACGCAGAACGGCGCATCATTTCTTGCTCTCCTTGGAAGGCAAGCCGAACATTTGGTTCAGCAGCCTCTGGCGGATCTCTTCCACCTGTTTCACCGCGGCCTCTACGTCGGGGCGGTCCTCGAAATTCAGGGTCTTCCGCACATCTTCCAGCCGGCGCGCCGTCTCCCGCAGCAGGATCTCGGTCTGCTTGGCGTGCTTGCCGGATTTGCCGGCCGCGTCGGCGGCGCGCCCGGCGTAGCGCACGACTTCGCCCACCGCCTTTTTGGCGTCGGCAATATCGCCATCAGTGTAGAAGCGATTGGCCTCGTTGACTTCACGGCGGGCAATCGTGGCGAACAAGCGTCCCTGCTCGTTCGGACTAGCCGATTCCGCGCGGGCCTTCAACGCATCCAGCGGCTGGTCTGCGCTTTTGGCCAAGCTCAAGAACGCCAACAACAGCACGGCTATTGGGATTTGGAGCCAGCGCATCGCTTATTTCTTTTGAGGATCGATCGCCATCAACCGGTGTCGCGCCTGCCATTCCTGGTCAGAATACTTCCCCTGCGCGGCCTCCAGAAACCGGCGATAATTCTTCGCTGCCAGCTTGAAGGCCTTGAGATTATCGTACGAGGTGGCGCGGAGGAAGTAAGTGCCGGGGGTCTCCGGCAGAGATTTGGCGCGAGCATCCAGAGCGCGGATCGCCAACTCGTAGTTCTTGTTTTCCGATGCCACCAGGGCCAAATCGCCGAAAGCCTGCCCGTGGTCGGGTTTCAGCTTCACCGCCTCCAGGAGCGCCTGCTGCGCGGCAGCGAATTCGCGCGCGTGCATCAGCGCATTTCCCAGCGCGTAGTACAACTCTGGGTCCTTTGGCCTTCTGGCGACCAGCGCCCGATATTGCTGTGCGGCCTCGCGATAGTGCCCGGCGGCCAGTTCAAGCCCTGCCAGTTCGCGCTGCGCTTCAAGGTCGCCAGGACTGAGCTTCAGAGCAGACTCGTACTCTGCGCGGGCGTCAGCGGAATTCCCGCGCGTGGCGAGCACGCGTGCCAGTTGCAGGTGCGCCGTTGCGTTCTGCGGATTGACTTCCAAGTAGCGGCGCAACATCTTCTCAGCTTCCGGCAGGCGCTGCGTCTTGGTGTACACATTCACCAGTCCCGCCAGAGCCTCGACAGAGTTGGGATGGAGCTCCACAGCCTGCTGATATTCTTGCTCTGCAACGGCGAAGCGATTCTGCTTCTGCGCCAATAGTCCGAGGGCGAAATGGGGTTCGGGGTCGATGGGCCGGGACTTGGCAGCCGCGTGATAAGCGTCAGCGGCCTGCTGCGGATCCTTGGTTTCCAGTAGGTGCGCCAGCGAAAGCCAGGCGCGCTCCAGTCCGCTCTCGGGGTCAGTGCTGGGCTTCAACTTGATGGCAGCCCGCAGATAGCTTTCAGCCTCCGGATTCGCCGTTTCAGCTAACAAGATCCCAAGGTTGAGGTTTGATTCGAAGAGGTCGGGTTTGGCGGCTACAGACTTACGATACGCCTCGACGGCTTCGGGGTCGCGTCTTGTGGCCGTGTACACGTAACCCAGATCGAACCAGGCACGGTAATTCTGGTCGTCATCGGAGACCACGTGTCGCAGCTTGTTCTCCGCAGTCACAAAATCCCGGATGTCGATGGCTTTCTCTGCCTGAATGACGGCGGGTGTGAGATAGGGGTCCTGATCTTCAATGCGACGATGGCGTACTGTGTGGCTGGTCGTCTGAGCCTGCGACTGGGGCGTAAGAGCAATCAGGCTGGCAAGTGCCAGCAGCACCAGGGTTCTATTTGCGGCCATCGGAACCCGCGTTGCCGTTGAGTTGTAAGATGCGCGCCAGCCACTTGCCAGTGTAGGAATTCGGCGCTTTAGCCACCACCTCCGGCGGGCCCGCAACCACCACTTCGCCGCCACGCGAGCCGCCTTCAGGACCAAGATCGATAACCCAATCGGCGGTCTTGATGACGTCGAGGTTGTGCTCGATAACCACAATTGAGCCCCCAGTATCGATGAGCTTGCGGAAGGCCGCCAGCAGCTGGCTGACATCGTCAAAGTGCAATCCCGTCGTAGGCTCGTCAAAGATATAGAGCGTACGGTGGCCGCCGCGGGGCTTGCGTGGGGCTTCCCGGTCCTGCGACTGCGAGCGCTCGCGGGAATGCCCCCACGCCTGGTTTTCGCGGGAGGCGGAGAAGCGCACCACCTCTCGCCGGGGTTGCAGGTGCGCCGCCAGTTTCATCCGCTGGGCCTCGCCGCCGGAAAGAGTGGTGGCGGATTGTCCCAGCCGCAAATAGCCTAAGCCGACCTCCTCGAGCACACGCAGCTTTTCCGTGATCTTGGGCACACTCCAGAAGAACTGGAGCGCTTCCTTTACTGTCAGGTTCAGCACGTCATGGATATTCTTGCCGCGATAGCGCACCTCGAGAATCCCCGGCTTGAAGCGCGTGCCCTTGCACTCCTCGCAGACCAGTTCGACATCGGCTAGAAACTGCATCTCGACCACAACCGTGCCGTCGCCCTGGCAGGTCTCACAACGGCCACCGGGGATGTTGAAGGAGAAGTGGCCGGCGGTGTAGCCGCGCTTATGAGCCTCGGGCAGGGAAGCGAACAGTTCGCGAATCGCGTCGAAGGCCTTGATGTAGGTGACGGGATTGGAGCGCGGCGTGCGTCCGATGGGTGACTGGTCCACCAAGACCACTTCATGGATGTGCTGCATGCCTTCGAGTCGGTCGAAGAGCCCGGAGGCAGATCCTGAGCCGTTGGTCTGGCCTTGCATGGCGGCAAGCGCCTGGTAGAGCACGTCATGAACGAGGGTGGATTTTCCCGAGCCCGATACGCCGGTAATGGCCACGACCATACCTAGCGGAATGCTCACGTCCAGGTCCTTCAAATTGTGGGCGCGCGCGCCGTACAGCTTCAGTTGCTGCGCACCGGGCCGGCGGCGCTGCGCGGGCATCTGGATGCGCAGGTCCTCGGAAAGATAACGGCCGGTGAGCGAGTGCTGCGTCTTTAGGATCTGGTCGTAGCTTCCGGTCGCCACCACTCGCCCGCCATTCTCGCCGGCGCCGGGTCCGAGGTCGAGGATCCGGTCCGCGGCCCGCATGATCTCGGCATCGTGCTCGACCACCAGGATCGTGTTCCCCAGGTTGCGCAGCTCGTGCAGGATGCGAATCAGACGCGAGGTATCGCGGCTATGCAGGCCGATCGAGGGCTCATCGAGCACGTAAAGCGAGCCCACCAGGCGCGAGCCCAACGAGGTCGCGAGCTGAATGCGCTGCGCCTCGCCGCCGGAGAGCGTGGACGAGAGGCGATCGAGCGTCAGGTATTCGAGGCCAACATCGTTCAGGAACTTCAGCCGCTCGCGGATCTCGCCCAGCACCTGCTCGGCGATGGCGGCCTGCTCAGGCGTGAGCTGTACGGCGTCGAAGAAGCGCGCAGCTTCCTCCACGGTCATTGCGCAAACTTCACAGATATTTTTTCCTGCGATGCGCACATGCCGCGCCTCTGCCCGCAGTCGCGCGCCGTTGCAAGTGGAGCAGGTCGCATATCCACGATAGCGGCTGAGGAAAACCCGGACGTGCAGCTTGTACTTCTTCCGCTCAAGAGAGGCGAAGAAGCCCTTGATGCCAGGAAAGCGGCCATCGCCTTCGATAACGAGTTGCTGGTCCTCGAACGGCAACTCTCGCCAAGGCACGTCGAGGGCGATGTTGTTCGTTCGTCCAAGGCGCTTCAACTCAGCAAACAGCGAGCGGTACCTGGGTTTGGTCCAGGGCTCGACGGCACCTTCAGCAAGCGACCTCGACTTGTCCGGGATCACCCGGTCCATGTCGAAATCGATAGTGTTGCCGAAGCCTTGACAGCGCGGGCAGGCGCCGTAAGGACTGTTGAAGGAGAACAAGCGCGGCTCAGGTTCATCGAAGCGCAGCTGGCAGCGCTTGCACTCAAAGCGCTGAGAAAAGCGCGACCGCGTCGCTTCGCCACCCCGTGGCGCGGTCTCGATGATGATCTCGCCGGCTTCGCGATAACAAGTCTCGACCGCATCCACAATGCGGGAGCGCGCACCGGCGGAGGCCGTGATGCGGTCCACCAATATGAACACCGGTTCGTCGAAATTGATGTCGAGCAGCGACTCCGGCGTCGAGAACTCGAAGATCTGCGAGTGCTGGTACAGCCGGCCGAAGCCACGCTTCCGCAGCTCAAACAGCCGTGCCTTGAGCAATTCATCTATTGGGGCTTGTTCGGCTTTTTTCTTCCGCCCGCGGGTTCTTGCTTCGGACTGCTCCGGCTTGTCAGCGGTACGCAGCGGGAACATGACCTGAATCCGCGTGCCCTCGCCGAGCGAAAGTATGGCGTCCGCCACCTCGTCTACAGTCTCTTTCTTGACCTCGGCACCGCACTGTATGCAGTAAGTCTTACCAACGCGAGCAAACAAGAGCCGCAGGTAATCGTAAATTTCGGTTGCGGTGGCGACGGTGGAGCGCGGGTTGCGCGTGGAATTCTTCTGCCGGATGGCAATGGCGGGCGCGATGCCGTCAATCAAGTCGACATCCGGTTTCTCAATCCGCTCCAGAAACTGGCGGGCGTACGCGGAGAGCGACTCAACGTAACGGCGCTGTCCCTCAGCATAAACAGTGTCGAAAGCAAGCGAGGACTTGCCCGAACCCGACACACCGGTCACCACCGTCATGGTGTTGTGCGGGATCTCGAAATCGATGTTCTTGAGGTTATGAACGCGGGCGCCGCGAACAACAATGCTTTCGTTGGACATCTGCCAGGGACCGCCGCAGCGCGGGCGAGGGGAGCCCTCGAGTCTTGTTCGGAAACGCTGCGGAATCTATTAATTATAAGGGGCTGCGGTCGAATGCCGCCACTGAGACACAGAGACACAAAGCCTCTGTAGCTAATCCTGATCCCCGCGTCGATAAGCGAAGGCGATGCCCACGAATCCCGCCAGCAGGGTCACCGCCGGAACCAGCAGCACAAGCACGGCGTGGTTGAGAGCCAACTGTGATTTTTCGCCCGCGCCGGCGGCACTCGAGTAGCACATGGCGCAACCTTGTCCAAAGGTGGGAACAGCCCACGCGGCAAGCGCAACAACGAGTGATAGGAGACGTGTCTTCATCACCGCACCCCGAGATCGATGATGCGTACGGCATCGGCGAAGAAGATGAACATCAGGCACAAACAGACAACCAGCGCGGTCATCAGCATGTAACGCATGCGCCGGGTCTCGAACTTCAAGTGCATGAAGTAGAGAATAATGAGCGCCGACTTGACGATGGAGAGCCCCAGCAGCAGGAACAGCATCTTGAGCGGCTGCATGTTCTGGTAGCCCAGGTAAACTTCTACTGCGGTCAAGCCCAACAGTCCGCCCCACACCCAGAAGAATTGCCCAGTTTTGTGCTCGTGGGCGACTGCCCCCGCGGGTGTTGCCGTTTGCATGCCGTGCGCCATCATTCCTCCTTAGCTGATACGCGTAGACATCAGATAAACCAGCGGGAAGATGAACATCCACACTAGGTCCACGAAGTGCCAATACAGACCGCTAACCTCAACGTCCATAGCGTCGTACTTCTTCGGTTTGAAGTAAAGAATTACGCTGGCTACAATCGCTCCCAAAAGCAGCACATGTGCCCCGTAATGGAACGGACTGGAGG
Source organism: Terriglobales bacterium (assembly GCA_035639935.1). Taxonomy (GTDB): domain Bacteria; phylum Acidobacteriota; class Terriglobia; order Terriglobales; family Acidobacteriaceae; genus JAHFUA01. Next base: position 5,574 of record DASQXC010000110.1, on the reverse strand, counting down.
AGGGCGTCAGCAGCCAAGCCAGCAGCCACAGCAGCAGCAGCACCGGAATCCATTTCTTGCGCAGCGCCACGACACCCAGGTAGATGACGCCCATGGTTACGTGCAGCATGTGCATGCCGGTAAGAGTAAAGAACGTGCCGCCGAACTGGGGCACGCCCGCCGCCCACGGATTCTTGAAGGGGGTCAGACCTTCATGAATCAGGCCGGTCCACTCCACCGCGTGCAGCACAACGAATCCGGCCCCGAGCGCCATGGTCGCCAATAGCCAGCGCACCGCCGCCAACATCCGCCCGTGGCCGGCGGCTGCTACCGCCAGCACCATCGTCAAGGAGCTCGACAGCAGGAAAAAAGTCATGAAGCTGGCGCGCAGGATACTGGGCGCGCCGAACGGCATCGGCCAAGCCGGATTCGAGATGCGGCCGTAGCTATAAGAGAACAGCAGCGCGCCGAAGGTCAGCGAGTCCGACATGATGAACAGCCACATCCCCAACTTTTTCGAGTTGGTACGGAACAGCGGTGGCTCGTAAGCTTGGGCCGCCGGAGTTGGGTGTTGAATCGCTACGTCCGCCATCGAATGAAGTCCTCTCTCACGCTCAGCGCGCGAAGTGCAGCAGGGCGAATATATAGATCCACAAGAAATCCATGAAGTGCCAATAGAGAGCTGTTACATCCACAACCAGAAAGCGGGTCAGCAATGGCTTGCGGAGCAGGGAAGTGATGCCGGCATAAGCGAGTGCGAGGATTCCGCCCAGCAGGTGGATGCCATGCGCCCCGGTCAGCACGTAAAAAAAAGAACTGCTGGGATTGCTGCTGACGAAAATCCCCATGTGCCGCAATTGCGCCCAAGCGAGCAGTTGCCCTGTCAGGAATCCCGCGCCCAAAACAAACGTTATTGCCAGCCATGGAACCGAAGGCTGTTTGCTAGTGATCAGGACCGGTGTCGCTGGAATCGGCGATGCCCCGCGACGCGGCGCAGCTTTTACCTTGCGCGCGAGCGCACGCCGCGCCATCGCCAAAGTGAAGCTAGAAACCAGCAGGATGGCCGTGTTCACCCACAGGATGGGGGGCAGGTTGATCGGCTTCCAATCGGTAACGTAGCGGGCGCTGGCGTCACTCCATGTGCCCACCCCTTGGCGGACGATGTACGCGCTGGTGAAGGCGACGAACAGCATCACCACTGCCGCCAGGGCGAAGAACATGCCAATGCGATAGCGGCGCAGGCGGTCGCGATGGTCGTCGGGACGACCGCCTCCCCAGCCATCATCGCGCGGCGGCGGAACGATGGTGGGGCCGCGCCCGCCTATCTTTGGTTCGTCAACGACTACCGGACTCAATGTTGTGGCCATCCGTTAATGCGCGACTACTGTTGCCGGGTCGTTCTGCATGAGGTAGTCCTTGGGGGCGCCGGGCACGCTGTATTCGTAGGCTCCACGATACACGACGGGGGTCGCGCCGCCGAAATTGTCGTGCGGCGGGGGCGAAGGCACGGTCCATTCCAGCGTGGTGGCCTCCCACGGGTTCATCCCAGCTTTCTTGCCTTTCTTCATGCTCCAAAACAGATTGAACACGAAGACGAGTTGCACGCCAATGGTTATGAACGCGGCAATGGTCATGAACCTTTGCAAGGGCAGCAGCGGCTGCAGGAACTGGAGTTCGGTCAACTGCGAATAGCGCCGCGGATGCCCCGCCATCCCCAGATAGTGCATCGGCATGAAGATGGCGTAGGTGCCGGCCAAGGTCACGAAAAAGTGAATTCGGCCGAGGGTTTCGTTCATCATCCGCCCGAACATCTTGGGAAACCAGTAGTACGTTCCGGCGAAGATGCCGAAAATGGCCGCCACGCCCATGATCAGGTGGAAGTGGCCGACGACGAAATAAGTATCGTGCAGGGGGATGTCCAGCACCGGCTGCGCCAGGAACGGGCCGCTTAGCCCGCCGGAGACGAACAACGACACGAAGCCGATGGCAAACAGCATGGGAGTGGTAAAGCGCACGCGTCCGCCCCAGATCGTCCCCAGCCAGTTAAATGTCTTGATCGCCGACGGAACGCCAATGGCCATGGTCATCACCGAGAAAGCAAAGGCCGAATAGGGGCTCATGCCGCTCATGAACATGTGGTGGCCCCACACCAGGAATCCGAGAATACCGATGGCCAGGATGGCGTACACCATGGCCTTGTAGCCGAAAATCGGCTTGCGCGAGAAAGTAGAGAGCAACTGCGAAGTTATGCCCATCGCCGGCAAGATGGCGATGTACACCTCGGGATGCCCGAAGAACCAGAACAGGTGCTGCCACAGCAGGGGTGAGCCGCCATTGTGTGTGATCGAGCTGCCGCCGGCATTCAATCCTCCAGGCGGGACGCTCAGGTTGCCACTGATGTTGAGGCCGCCGGGAACGAAGAAGCTCGTACCCAAATTGCGGTCGAGCAGCAGCAGAATGCCGCCGGCGAGCAGGACGCCAAAGGCCAGCAGTCCGAGCATGGCAGTGACGAACCACGCCCAGGTGGTCAGGGGCATGCGGAACAGCGACATGCCGCGCGCGCGCAGGTCAAGCGTGGTAGTGATGAAGTTCAGCGCTCCCATCAGCGCCGCCACGCAGAACAACGCAATGCTGATGACCCACAGGTCCTCACCCAGCCCTTGTCCCGGGCCGGCCGAGGGGATGGCGCTCAGCGGCGGGTAGTTCGTCCAACCCGACAGCGGCGCTCCCCCTGCCACGAAAAATGCGGCGATCAGCACCGCGAAAGCCAGGAACGTCACCCAGAACGAGAGCATGTTCAGGGTGGGGAACGCCATATCCGGCGCGCCAATCTGAATCGGCAGGAAGTAGTTGCCAAAGCCGCTCTGCGGCGCCGTGGTGAGCACGAAGAACACCATAATGGTGCCGTGCATGGTCAGCAGCGTCAGGTACTGCTCCGGCGCGATGTGTCCGAAAAAGGGCAGGTCCGCGTTCGGCCACACCAGGTGCAGCCGCATTAACAGCGACAGGAACATGCCCACGAACACCGCTACCAGCGCCAGAAAGTAGTACTGGAGACCAATCACCTTGTGGTCGAGGCTGAAGACGTATTTGCGAACGAAGCCGGTGGGCGCTGCGTGCGCGTGCACCGCCGATTGCGTGTGGTCACTCATCGCGTTTGCTCCCGGAATGATTGCTGACATTGGCTCGCCAGAACTGGTTTCGGAGGGGCGCGACTTGAGCCGCGCCAAAAGTTGCGCTTTGATGACTGTCATCCCGAGCGAGCGCGAGCGAAAGAAGTGAAGGAGCGCGACGCGAGGGGATCTTGGTTTTGGCTGAGAAAACCGAGATTCCCCGGGGCTGAAGGCCCTCGGAATGACGATGAGAAAAGGAGTTCTGCGGCAGGGTTGAATCCCTGCCCCCCGAAACCCCGTTTACCCGACAACCTGCAGACATTCTCACGCGATTACTGCGCCTGTTTCTCCGTCACCTTAGAGGCCAGCCATTGGTCGAAATCCGCCTGGCTGACCACCTTCAACATGCCATGCATCTTGTAGTGTCCCAGGCCGCAGAGTTCGGCGCAGGCGATCTCATAGTCGCCGATTTTGGTCGGGGTGAAATGCATGTGGATCATCAGGCCCGGCACGGCGTCCTGCTTGAAGCGCATGGCGGGGATGAAGAGGCTGTGGATTACGTCCTGCGCGCGCAGCACCAGTTCGGCTTCGCGATTCACCGGCAGGTACATGGTGCCGCTGACGACATCGTCCTTGCTGGCAGCATCATCGGGATCAATGCCCACAGGATTGCCCACCGACGCATCCTCCAGCTCTGGCTTGGTGTGGCCCAGCTTGCCGTCCGGTCCGGGATAGCGGAAATACCAGGCGAACTGCAAACCCGTCACCTCCACTTGCACCGCTCCCGGTGCCGCGCCCTGGAAGCGGGCTTCGGCCCAGATCCTTTCACTTGAGAGATTCAACCCGATGAACAGGACGACCGTCAGAAACGTCCACAGCACTTCTAGAGTGGTGTTGCCGTGGCTGTACTGCACCTTCTGGCCGCGGTCACGATACTTCCAGACCAGATAGCCGAGCCCTAACTGCGCGGCCAGGAAAACAATGCCCATCAATATATAGGTCCAGGTGAAATGGTGGTCAATTGCGACACCATTGGCCGAGGCCACGGGGAGCGGCGCCCATTTTTCAACCGCAAAGTAATAGGTGCTGACTAGAGTGATGATCCAGATAACGAACAGGAGCGCGAGCCCCATGGCCTACCCTCGGTCGGAATTGGGATCTAACGGTGCTCCGCGGACTGCCTCCGCAGCATTGTGGGCCATACTACCAACACCCGCGCTGCCGCGCAACTGACTGGTCGAAGGCTGCAAGCTGTTTGGGAGGGACGCGGCTTTTGCCGCGTCATTCGCGAACTTTTATGATTTTTCATCCCGAGCGCGAGTCGAGGGACCCTACTGTGTCGAGCTATCGCCCGTTCCTCACCAGCCGCAAAAACTCCGCATGCACCCGCCTGTCCTCCGAGAGTTCTGGATGGAATGTTGCCGCCATGATATTGCGCTGGCGCACCAGCACGGGATCATTTTTCTCGCGTGCCAGCACCTCCACCCCAGGGCCCACGCGTTTAATCTTGGGCGCGCGGATGAAGACCATCTCCAGTGGCCCGCCGGGCAACTGCGTTTCGCCTTCACCGATGAAGCTATCCACCTGCCGCCCGTAGGCGTTGCGGCGGATGGCGATGTCGAGTGCGCCCAGGCTCGTTTGCGAAGGGTTTTCGACTTCGGTGGCCAACAGGATTGCCCCGGCGCAAGTGCCGAACGTGGGCTTAATGCGTACGAATTCGCGCAGCTTCTCGAGGAAGCCGCCCTTTTCGAGGAATTTCAGGAAAGTCGTGGACTCGCCACCAGGGATAACGAGCGCATCGACCCAATCGAGGTGCTCCGGTTGCTTGACCAGCATCACCTCAGCGCCAAGTTGCTCTAATCGGCGGCGGTGCGCGTCGAAGTCGCCTTGGATCGCCAGCACGCCAATCTTCATCGCTAAATCCGAGAAAGCACTCAGCAGTCAGCACTCAGCATTCAGTAACAGCACCGTGGCTACTAGGAAGGCCTACTCTGTGCCCTTCTTGCGCCGCCACACGGGTACCAGTGGCAGGCGTCCACATACACTGCAGTGCAGGGCGCTGCAGCACCCTGCTGAATGCTGACTGCCGAGTGCTCAGTTACCACCCACGCGTCTGCAGCATCTGCTCCGGGGCGAGCGCGGCCACGGACAAGCCCTTCATGGTTCCAGTGAGCTCTTCGCTGGCTTCGAGCAGCATCTGGGGATCGTCGAAGTGAGTCGTCGCCTTGACGATGGCGCGGGCGCGGCGCTCGGCTTCGTCGCGTTCCTTCCCGTCATCAAGATCGAGGGGCGTGGCCTTGTCCTTCATGAAGATCCCAGAGCCAACGAACACCGCCTCGGCGCCCAACTGCATGACCAGGGCCGCGTCGGCAGGGGTAGCAATCCCACCGGCGGAAAAATTGGGCACGGGCAGCTTGCCTTCACGCGCCACCATCTGCACCAGCTCGAACGGTGCGCCCCATTCTTTGGCTTTGGCCATCAG
>DASQXC010000109.1:0-3170 GCA_035639935.1 Terriglobales bacterium | reverse complement strand
TCTTGTTCCTGCGGGTACTAGGATGTCAAGCCAGCACCGGATGGGCCCCGGGACCGCATAAACCTCCAGCAGATGAGGGCACAACCTAGGGCCAAGAAGGCCTCGTGGATGTCGGCTCGCTTTTCGTAGCGGACCCGCACGCGGCGGAACTGGTTCAGCCAAGCGAAAGTCCGCTCCACCACCCAGCGCTATCGGCCCAGTCCGCTGCCATGCCCCGTATTGCGCTCGGCTAACACGGGCCGCATGTGGCGTGTGCGCAATCCTTGCCGCATTGTGTCCGCGTCATAGGCGCGGTCCCCCAGCACGCACTTTGGACGACAGCGCGGCCTTCCGCGCTCGCCCTGCAGCGGTGGAATGGCATCGACCAGCGATAGAGCTTGCTGTGAGTCGTGGCGGTTGCTGGATCGCCAGGGGCAATCCCTGGCCGTCGCAGATGAGATGGCGTTTGCTGCCTGCTTTGGCCATGTCAGTAGGATTCGGCCCGGTTTTTGCCCCCCAAAAACCGCACGCACCGAGCTGCCGTCTACCACAGCCCGCGACCAATCGATCTGGCCGTAACGAGCCATCCAGTCTAGCAGCATGAAGTGGATGAGGTTCCAGATGCCAGCCGGGCAGGCGCCGCCAGCAGGTCATGCCCGAGCCGCAGCCCATTTCCTGCGGCAGCATCTCCCATGGAATCCCGCTCCGCAAGACGAAAAGAATGCCGGTGAGGCAGGCCCGTCCGGCAGCCGTGGTCTGCCGCCCTTGGTCCTCGGTAGAGGGGTCGGCAGCAAAGGTGTTCATATCGTGCATGTGAGAGCCGACGTATCGCGCCATGCGAATCCCGCTTTCGCGACTCGGGAATGAGTTCCGCGGCGAGAGGCTTTCTGCTCAGCAGGACGCAATCGCCTTTTTTTCGTTCCCTGTTAATTCCCTGTTACCAAACAAAGGAGACACTGCTGAATTGCCGCTAAGCCAGCCTTGAAGTGGGGCTTGGACCGCCTCCAGGTCTCGCGCAGCCAGCAAATTCCCTTCGCGCATTTTTTTCCGAACAAACAGCTTGATGCCGGGGGCAACAGCATCGATCTGGTAGTCCTGCGAGGAAATCTTGACCGCTTCCTCTGCTCCTCAGCAGTGTCTCCTTTGTTTGGTAACAGGGAATTAGCACGAACAGAAGGCGATTGCGTCCTTCTGAGCGGAAAGCCTCTCGCCACGGAACTGATTCCCGAGTCGCGAAAGCGGGATTCGTATGGCCCGATGCGTCGGCTCTCACTCCGGGCGGTTTCTTGCTTTGTTAACCAACAAATCTAATACCGCTGACCACGCTGATTGAGGAGACGCTATCGGTCAGTGGCGTCCTTCTGATGAAAACCCATGGCCGGCAGCAATACTCGCAAGAGCGCTTCGGCGCCGAGAATCAGAGGCTCACCGAGTTGGAAGTGAGACAGCACATGGTCGGCCGATGGCTTTTCATGCTGGTGGACATGCAGTTCTCGCTCACCCCGGCGGTGATCTTTCTGATCGCGGGCGTCCGAATCATCCACACCCCGGAGCACGCCAAGATCACGCTGGGCGGCATCATTGCGTTCACCGCGCTGTAGATGGGGCTATTTGCGCCAGTCGAGCAACTGCTGCATGTCCGGGTGGAAATCCAAGGGGCACTCGCGCTCTTTGACCGCATTTTCGAGTACCTTGACCTGCCGGTCGAAATTCAGGATGCACCCGATGCCATCCAATTGCGGGCCGACCACGTGCGTGGTCGGGTTTCGTTCCGCAGCATCTCGTTTGCCTACAAGTCCGATCGGCCAGCCGCCGTAGGCGCAAACGAAGCGCAGGCGTTGGACATCCGCAGCAGGCGTAGCACCCTGCATGAGGTCTCGTTCGAAATCCAACCCGGTCAATTGGCAGCGCTTGTGGGACCAAGCGGCGCGGGGAAAACGACCGTGACTTATCTTCTGGCGCGCCTCTACGATGCAGACAGCGGATCCATCGAAATTGACGGTCGCAACGTAAAGCAAATCGCACGTGCTTCGCCGGGGCAACTCATCGGCGCGGTCACGCAGGAAACGCATCTGTTCTACACATCAATCGGGAAAACCTGCTGTTCGCACGTCCGGATGCCACGTCGCCAGGTAATCACCGAGACGGCAACGATTCGGATGGACAGTCTAACGGCTCCAACGCCTGGTACCGAGCCATCACAGCATTCATAGTGACGACTCCCTCCAATGTCTTGATGTTCGCTCGGCTCACAACCGGCAGTATGGGCCATCGGTGCAGGTACCGAAGCGTGGTGTCGAGTGGCAAATCTGGGTAGAGCTGCGGCATCGGTGACGCATCCATCGTGTCTTCCAGCCGCTGCTGAGGATCACTTATTGCCTCCAATTGATCGAGCGCCGCACGATCAATTACCGTCCAGTCCTCCCCCGTGTGGCGAACGAAAATCACGTCTCCCGGCCAATCAGCCACTTGGCGCCAAGCTTGCCGCAGCGTCAAGGAGCTATCCACCACAGGAAAATCGGGCGCTTGCATAGCATCCTGCACTTTCAGAGCTGACTGTGGTTTCTGCTCTTCAATGGTTGGCAGGCGCATACCGTCTTGACTCCCAAGGAGTTCGAGGAGAGAACGAGATTGGAGGGTCCGCGCGAGAAAGTAAGCAATGCTGATTGCGAGGATGGCAGGTAGAATCATCCAGTAGCTGCCGCCAACCTCTACCACTACCAGCACCGCAGTGAGCGGCGCACGCAGAACTCCGGCGACCAACACACCCATTCCAACCAACGCATACGCCGAAGCCGATGCCGTGGCGTGAGCAGTAAAAGCAGTTTCTATCCCGCTGAGAGCGCAGCCGAGCATCGCTCCTACGAATAGGGTGGGCGCAATGATCCCCCCTGGAGTTCTGGTTGCAAATGACAAACCCGTGACAAAGAGCTTCAACGCTAAAAGCCCAAGCAGCAGTTTCCAACCGAATTGCCCGTAGGTGGCCTGGCCAATTACGGCGTATCCAGTGCCCAATACCTGTGGAAAACCGACGTGCGCTATCGCGCCGACTATAAGGCCGGTTATTGCGACCTGTAAGGCATAGGTCCAGCCTGGCAGCACGGCAGCGCGGGCTCGCACCTCCCTGATGAATCGATCAAACAGCAGTGAGACGAGACCACCAACCACACCGATTGCGGCATAACCCAGGA
>DASQXC010000108.1:0-5271 GCA_035639935.1 Terriglobales bacterium | reverse complement strand
CGATGCTGTGGAGGACGGAACCGTGGTGCTCGATTTCAATAAGGCCTACAACCCGCCCTGCGCCTTCACGCCCTACGCCACGTGCCCGCTCGCACCCAAAGAGAACCGGCTGGGAATCGCCATTCCCGCGGGCGAGAAGTTCGAGCACAACAAGCGGCACTGACGGGGGTCCCCGACCTAGTATGGGTTTAAGGCCCAGCACCCTGCACGGCCGCTCAAAGGACACCCCACCACGGAGACACGGAGTCACGGAGGAACTGAATTTGCGAGTCTCTCCGTGGTTCCGTGCCTCCGTGGTAGATGTTTCTTTGAACAGCACTCCGACCTAGATGTCGGCGGATTGGAACGGCCATTCGCGCCGTGCCAGGGCGCGCAGCGAGAAGATGAGCAATCCGGCGACGAGAATCACCCCCGCGTAGCGAACTTCTTTGAGAAAATTCTGGCGCGAGATCAGCACGAAGAAAAATCCCGCAATGGCGGCCAGCACCGGAAGTGGATAGAGCCACATACGGAACGGCCGTGGCGCTTCTGGGCGCCGGGTCCGCAGGATCAACAAGCCGACCGCCTGCACCAGGAACTGGATCACGATACGAATCACCACGAGGGCGGCAATCACGTCTGCCAGGCGCAACAGGCAAAAGCACGCCGCCGCGATCCCCAGCGCCAGCAGCGACAGGTGCGGAAAGCGTGCGGCGGAATGTACGCGGCCGAAGACGCGGAAATAATTGCCGTCGAGCGCCGCCGCGTAGGGCACGCGCGAGTATCCCAGCAGCAGTGAGAACACGGAGGCGAACGCGGTCCATATCACCAGCAGCGCAACCGCGTATCCCGCCCAGTTTCCATACACACGCTGCATCATGAGCGAAACGGCGTAATAGCGCGTCTCAGTTTTGCCCGCCGCCGCCAGTTCCCGCCACGGCACGACGCCCAGGATGCTGACGTTCATCACCAGGTAGATGGCGGCCACAGCCAGCACCGAGTACACCAGCGCGCGCGGGATGGTGCGCGCGGGATCTCTGACCTCGCCGCCCAAAAAGCAGACGTTGTAGTAGCCCCAGTAATCGTACGTGGCGATGAGCAACGCCGAGCCCAGTCCCGCAAAGAAACTTTTGTCGAACTGGAAGGCGCCGGCGGGGAAATCAAATGCGCGGGCAGAGCTGAAGTGAGTCAATCCGGCGACGATCACCCACACGACCGTCGCCAGCACGCCTACCCAGAGTAGCTTGGACAGCCGTCCGACTACGCCGACATGCCGATACTGCAGCAATACGGCGAGGGCGCATGCGGCAATGGCGACGAACGTCGCACGGCTTACCAGGACGCGCGCTTCAAGCGGCCCCAATCCTGGCAAGGACCACGCAACCTTAGGTGCCAGATAAGTCTTCTCCAAAAACGGCAGCAGGTAGCTGGTGTACTGTGCCAGCCCGAGGCAGCCGGAGGCAATGGAGAGCGGCGCCGAAAAGGAAAGCTGCCACACGAACAGGAACGAGATCAGCCGTCCCAGCCGAGCCGGGCCGTAGATCTCCTTCAGATAGCGGTACGACCCGCCGGAGCCCGGCATCGCGGCGCCCAACTCCGCCCACACCATGCCGTCGCATAGCGCCAGGACTGCGCCCAGGATCCACCCCAGCATGGCTTGCGGGCCTCCTGCCGCGCTGATGATCAGGGGGATGGTGATGAATGGTCCCACGCCGATCATGTCAATCATGTTCAGCGCGGTGGCGGTGCCCAGTCCTAGACTACGGACCAGAGTTGCGCTCGAGTCTGCTTGGTCAGACGCGTTACGGCCTGCCATGGCCGGCGCTCAGCAGGTTCACATACAGGCGAACGGCTCCCGGGACGCCGCTAGGAAGCTGGCGGAAGAATGCGTAGCCGGTGTAGATGTAGGTGCCGCGGCCGTAGCGAGCGCGCAGCAAGCCGCCTTCCCGCGACGGCTCACCCGGGTCCGCAGAGGCGAGCAGCGGCCGGAAGTGGCTGTCCCATTTGTCCATGAAATACAGCCCGCGCTCCTGCACCCAGCCGTCGAAATCTTTCTCCGCGATGGCGTTGGGAAAACGAAAGATGCGGTCATAGGGCTCGAGCAGCGTGACCGGCGCTTCTTCCACGCTGACGCGGTCATGGCTGAGTTCGGCTGGATATGGGGTGTAGTGGCCGGCATTGAACTGCTCAGGATTGGTGTTGTACTGCGCCAGCAGCGTGCCGCCGCGGTCCACGTAGTCGAGCAGGCGACGGTTGTTCTGGCGGAGATCAGTGCGCGTGTCATAGGCACGTATGCCGAGAATGATGGTGTCGAAGCGCTGCAGGTCGCCTGCCGCGAGCTGCTCGGGCGAGATCATCTCCACGTTCAGACCAAGTCCTTGGAGCACCGTAGGAATTTCATCCCCTGCTCCCATGATGTAGCCGATCTTCAGTCCCGTCGGCAGTTTCACGTCCACCACGCTCAACTGCTCGACCGCCGGCTGATAATAATAGAAAGTGCCGAGGTCTTCGCCCGATACAACGATGAAGCCTTCGGAATACTGTCGCCCCGCCGCGTCCAGGACGGCGCGCACTCGGAGTCTTCCCGCCCGATAAGAGCCGCCCGGTGGCTTTAGTTTGAAATCGATCCTGTAGTGTTGCCCGCTGGGGTCGAATCGTACCGGAGCGGAACTCGGCTCGACGATCCATCCTTGCGGCGCCTGCAGGTGTACGCTGCCGCTGCCCGAAGCGTGGCCCGTAACCTCGACCGCCACCGCTATCGGGGATGTAGAATCGGCCGGCACAACCTGGGCGCGGGGCCTTATCAATACCGAGAACGCCGGCACTATGGCCAGCGGCGGACCATTTTCCGACGTAGAGTCACGCGCGACCGCGCGCACCGTTCCTCGATGTCCGCCAAACGCGTACACCGCATGCGCCCCGACCGGCGGTGGAGGGAAGGGAAGCGTGGCATACCGAGAATCATCGACCTCAAATACGGCATCGGTGTCCGGGTCGTTGCGGTACCAATAGGGGCGCGTCAGTTCCGCATTCGGCGGCACCTTGAGATTGAAGGGAACAGTAGTGGTCTCACCGGGTTTTAGCCGCGACGGCCTGAGCCACACCGGTGGCGCACTCCATCCTTCGGGCAGGTCCAGCGCGATCTCCCGCACCTGAACGGCTTCGTCGCCGGAATTGCGCAGCTCAGCCAGCAGGCGCACCGTTTGTCCCGGAACCAGCCTGCCATTGCCCGCAGGGGTGGAGATACGCAGCTCCACGTTCAGGGCCAACTCCGCCGCCCGCTGGAACTGCTGGCGCTTCGTGCGCAGGTTCACCAGCAATTCGGATTTCGCCGCTGGCGAAAGTTCTGAATGCTCGATCTGGTCCATCAGTTCTGCGACCTGCTGCTCGCCGGCGAGCAGCGGCGCAGCCAGGCGCGAGGAAGGTCCGGGGATCAGGTGGGTCGCTTCGTCCACGCGCTCCTTGATGGCGTCCAGCGCGGACCGCAGAAAGGGCACCTTTGAGACTTCGTCACCGATGCGGTCCGCAAGCCCGGGAAGGCTGGTGTCGATGCCGTCGAAGAAATCCCGCTCCTTGAGCGGAGCGCGCATCGGCAGCACCGAATCCACCAGCGTGTAGTAGGAGACATGCGGCCGCATCGAGAGCTGCCATTCACCAGCGCCTTGCGAGAGCTGGTGCCGCAATCCTTGCATGGCATACTGCAAGAAGCTGGTGCCCAGCACGCGGGATTGGGCACCGCTGTCGAGCGCCAGCGTGTAATCGCTGGCGCTGCCGCGGACGTAGAGCTTCTTGGGCTGCCACGGTTCCAGGCCTTCCTGGACCTGCGCAGGGAAGCGGGAGGGATCGGCGGCGGCGCGAAACGCTTCCCGCGTCAGTATGCCGCTGGCCTGGTGATTGCCATGCCCGTCGCGCGCCGTTCCCTGGAAACGAGAGACGATCACGTCGGGACGAAAGGCCCGGATCACGCGCACTACATCGGCGAGCGCTATATCGTGCCCGTGCCACTTCTCGAACGTCTCTTCAGCGGTCTTGGAATAGCCGAAATCCGCCACCCGGGTGAAGCGCTGCTCCACCCCGTAGTACTGGTCGGCAGCCAGCAGCTCCAGCGTGCGCAGCACCCCCAACTCGTCGGAGAGATTGCTGCCGGTGCGGTTCTGTCCGCCTTCGCCGCGTGTGAGCGTCAACTGCAGCGCGGTGACGCCTTCGCCGCGCGCTTCCAGCACCAGCATGCCGCCATCCTCGTCGTCGGGATGGGCGACAGTGTGCATCAGCCGCGCCGTGGTGTGCAGCTTGATGAGCAGTTGTTCGAGTTCGCTCGTGCCCCGCGCGGGAGCGGGGCTGGCGGCCAGGGGCGGCGCAAGGCTCGGGACGAGCAGCACGAGGACCAGCGCCCATGCGGCGCTCTTCATTGTGCGCGGGTATATGGAAAGAAGTTGCAAGCGGCTGCCACATTTTTAGTGGATGGAGGCGACGGTTGCAAGTTCAGGCGACTGCCCGGTTCGGAGGCTGGAAGGTTGAGCGTGCCCCACCCGAGCTTCTTTTGCTCGGGTATGCCGGCAAAGCGGGTGCATTGCTCCTCACAAGTGACATATTTACAATACCGGTCTGCATTTGCTTCATGGTTCAGGTGTGATGTCCAGTTCGCCGCGAAACTCCTTCGTGCATTTCCGCACAGGACAACTCTCAGCCCTCTGTTCCGTAACCGTGCTGGCATTTCTGCTGGTGAATTCCCTCTGCTTCGCAGCCAAGACCCGCGAAAAGGACTTGTCAGAGAGATATCGCAAATGGCTGGCACAAGAGGTGGTCTACATCATCACCAATGAGGAGAAGCAGGCGTTCCTTAACCTGGACAGCGACGAGGCACGCGATAAGTTCATCGAGCAGTTCTGGGAGATCCGCAATCCCGCGCCGGGTGCGCCCACTAATCCCTATAAAGAAGAAATCTACCGTCGCATTCAGTACGCGAATGAATGGTTCGGCAAAGAGTCGGGAACCGAAGGCTGGCGCACTGATATGGGCCGGGTATATATCACGCTGGGCGAACCTAAGCAGCGCGCAAAGTATCTGGGCGCGGCGAATGTAAGGCCCATGGAAATCTGGTTCTACTCGAGCGCGCACCCGGCGCTGCCGCCCTTCTTTTCAGTTGTGTTCTATCAGCGCGAAGCCGGAGGGGCGTTCCGCTTGTATAGCCCCTACATGGATGGACCAACCAAGCTCATCTCGTCTGCTTCCACCGAGGGAGATCGTGTTGCTTCACTTAAGGTGATTGATAAAGAGTTGGGCCGCGAAGTT
>DASQXC010000107.1:0-11489 GCA_035639935.1 Terriglobales bacterium | reverse complement strand
ACTCTGGAGAAGGTGCGCGTGATTTTGTACCGGTCAGGCAAGCCGTAGCGCGTGCCAGTAAAATTGGCGCTCAACAACCCGTCGGAGTATCATCGGCGGCTGTCCACGCTGTAATCTTTATTTCAGGAGATTCGCGACCGTGCCAAGACGTGCTCTCCTAAGCCTGCTGATCCTTGACGTTGCAATTGCTGCCGCCGCGCCGCCTGGTCGGGGCTCGCAAGGCCTACCCACCCTGAAGTACGAGAAATTCAAGCTGAAAAACGGGCTGGAGGTGATTCTCAGCGAAGATCACAAGCTGCCGCTGGTTGCAGTGAATCTCTGGTACCACGTCGGGCCGGCCAACGAGCGCCCGGGGCGTACCGGCTTCGCGCACTTGTTTGAACATATGATGTTCCAAGGCTCCAAGCACGTGAAGCCGAACGAACACTTCCGCCTGCTCGAGGCCGCCGGCGCTACCGACATCAACGGCACCACTGATTTCGACCGGACCAACTACTTCGAAACCGTCCCCTCGAACCAGCTCGAGCTGGCGCTGTGGCTGGAGAGCGACCGGATGGGCTGGCTGCCGGACATGCTTACCGCCCGCAATCTCGCCAATCAGCGGGACGTGGTACGCAATGAGCGCCGGCAGGGCGAGAGCGCGCCGTACGATATCGTCGAGGAAGGCCTCTTTCACCAGCTTTTTCCCAAGAACCATCCTTATTACGGCGTGGTGATCGGCTCGCACGCGGACATCGAGGCAGCCGAGCTTCCAGAGGTCCGGGAATTCTTTAAGCAGTACTATTCCCCCGGTAATGCCAGCCTGGCCATCGCCGGCGACTTCGATCCAAAGACGATCAAGGCCCTGGTGGAGAAATATTTCGGTGCTATCCCTGCAGGCCCGCCTGTGCCACCGATCTCCGCCACCACTCCGCCCATCGCCAGCGAGCGGCGTGCCACCATCACTGACCGAGTGGAGCTGCCGCGCGTGTACATGGCATGGCTGACCCCGCCGATCTTCAAGCCGGGAGATGCCGATGCCGGCGTCCTGGCTCGTATCCTGGGTGGCGGAAAATCCAGCCGCCTGTACAAAAAGCTGGTATTTGACAAGCAGATCGCGCAAGACGCGCGAGCCGAGCAGAACTCTCTGCTGCTGGATTCCGTGTTCGAGATCACTGTCACCGCCAAACCTGGCGTGAAGCCTGAGGACCTGGAACAGGCGATTGAGGAAGAGCTGGCCCGGATCCAACAGGAGGGCCCCACCCAGGCCGAGGTTGAGGGGGCGCGCAATGTCATCGAGACGAACATCGTGCGCGGGCTGGAGCGCCTAGGTGGGTTCGGCGGCGTCTCCGACCGGCTGAACCTTTATAACCATTACCTGCACGATCCGGGCTATCTGCCCAAGGACATCGCCCGCTATGACGCGGTGACGCCCGATTCGGTCAAGAAGTTTGCCGCCTCGCTGACGCACAATTCAAGCGCGGTCGTCTATGGAGTCCCCGGCGAGAAGAAGCTGGAGGATGTCCCAAAGCGCGAGGATGCTGCAGCGCAGCCGCCGCCGATGCCCCGGCCGGACAAGCCGGAAGAAGCCTGGCGCGCGCGGCCGCCCAAGCCGGGAAAGTCGCCGACGCTCAATCTGCCTTCGCCGTTGAGCTTTAAGCTGGCGAACGGGCTAACGGTATTCCTGGTCGAGCGGCACAACTTGCCGGTCATTACGGCCAATGTGGCGGTGCGCGCCGGCAGCGAGGCCAATCCACCTGGCCGTGCCGGGCTGGCCTCGTTCACCGCCGCCATGTTGCAAGAGGGAACGGAGAAGCGGCCGGCGCTCAAGCTTGCGGACGACGTGGAGTTCATCGGTGCGACGCTCAACACCAATTCCAGCGCCGATCAGGCGAGCGCGGGCATCCGCAGCCTGAGTAAGAACTCGGATGCGGCGTTCGACCTGCTTGCCGATGTCGTCCAACATCCTGCCTTTCAACCCGAAGATGTAGAGCGGGTGCGAAAGCTACGGCTCACGGCCATCCTGCAACAGAAGGACAACCCGTACATCCTGGCGAGCAAGTTCCTGTATCGCGAGGTCTATGGCGAGAAGCACCCGTACGGTTACTTGGAGACAGGGACAACGGAGTCCACGCAGGCAACCACGCGCGAGGACCTTCTCAACTTCTATCGCGCGGAGTACGGGCCGGCGAACGCGTTACTCAGCGTTGCCGGTGACGTTACGGCCGCGCAACTGAAGTCGCTGGCAGAGAAATATTTCGGCGGCTGGGCGGGAGTGGGGAAAGCGGCCGAGCCGCCGGTTCCGGGCACGGCTCTCGCCCGCCGCATCGTGATCGTGGACAAGGCGGGAGCGCCGCAGACCATGGTGCGTGTCGCGCAAGTCGGAGTAACCCGCAACAATCCCGATTATCCCGCAGTCGAGGTGATGAACGCCGCCCTCGGCGGGCTGTTCTCGAGCCGCATCAACCTCAACCTGCGCGAGCAGCACGGATATACGTACGGCGCGTTCTCCGCCTTCGTTTACCGGCGCGGCCCGGGACCGTTCTTCACCGGCGGCGCCATTCGCACCGACGTCACCGCACCGGCCGTGAAGGAGATCTTCAACGAGTTGCGCCGGATTCGGGAAGCGCCGCTCACCCCAGACGAGCTGTCGCTGGCGAAGGATTTCCTGGCGCGCTCGCTCGCCGGACGCTTCGAAACCACCGCCAACATCGCCGACCGAATGGGCGAACTTTTCATCTATTCGCTCCCCCTCGATTACTTCCGCACATTGCCGGGCAGGATTGACGGCGTCAGCGCAGCCGACGCCCTGCGCGTGGCGCAGAAATACCTCACGCCCGAGAACATGGTCGTGATCGCAGTGGGGGACCGGGCGAAGATCGAGCCGGAACTAAAAAAACTCGAGCTTGGGCCGATGGTAGCCCTCGACGCTGAAGGCAAGCCGATCGCCTCCGCAGCGGCTTCTACCGCATCCAACTGAAGCCCCTTTAGCCTGCCACTTTCGCGGTAACTCCGTTCACCATCTCGCGGAATTCACCATCACTGACCAGCCCATGTTTTTCGATACTTCGCCGCTTAACCGCCGCCAACACGGCCGCGCGTGCTTCAGGAGAGAGCGGTGGCAGCCCGAGTTGCCGGCACTTTAAATCGATGCTGTCCAGTCCGCTCTTCTTGCCCAAAGCAATAGTGCGGCGGGCGCCCACCAGGTCAGCAGAGAACGGCTCGATGGCTTCCGGAATGTGGAACTGGCTAGCGACCGCGCCGCTCTCGCGCGTGAACAGGTTCTCACCAACCACTGGCTTCCACGCTTCGAGCCGGTAGCCGGCAGCCTTACGCACGATGGCTGAGACCTCGCGGATTTTCTCCAACCTCAACTCCACGGGAACGTCGTAAAGACAGGTCAGCGCCAGCGCGATCTCTCCAAGATCGCAGTTTCCGGCGCGCTCGCCCATCCCGTTAATCGTTCCTTGGATCCAGCTCGCGCCTGCACGCACGGCAGCGATCGCGCAAGCGGTACCCAGGCCGAAGTCGTTATGGCCGTGCCAGTGGATGGGAACCGACGGTCCAAGCCATCTGCGAACCTCAGCCACCAGGAACTCAGCGGCCTCGGGCCCGCAGGCGCCGATAGTGTCAACCACTACAATTTCTTTGGCCCCGGCCGCTACCGCCTCGTCATATGCTCGCCTCAGGAATTCAAGATCGCTGCGCGTGCCATCTACCGCAAAAAAAGCCACTGTGACCCCGCTGCTGGCGGCGAATGAGACGGCCTCGCGAACGCGCTGCAAGACCTGTTCTCGCGAGACGCCGTACGCTTTCAGCTTCAGGTCGCTCGTCGGCGCTTCGATCACCGTTGCTCGCAGCCCCAGCCGGAGGACCTCTTCCACGTCTGCCTTGAGCGCACGGGAGAAGCCCCAGAGGTCCGCCTTCAGGTTGGCCTTCATCATCAACTGGATGGCTTCCGCGTCTTCAGCGGACACGCGAGGGAATCCCGCCTCAATCCGCGTCACTCCCAGTTCGTCCAGCTTGCGCGCGATCTCCAGTTTCTGCAGTGGGTCGAGCACCACGCCGACGGTCTGCTCGCCGTCGCGCAAAGTGGTGTCATAGAAGCTTACCGGGACGCTGCGGGAGAAACGAGAACGGATCTCTTCCCGTCGGTTCAGCTCACTCACCCATACTTTGCCTTTATCCATAACCGCCGCCCTCTTCAATTCCGCCGGGGCAACCGTTTCAGTCGCGCTTGCCAACAGTGTGGCCCAGATACCGACTGGCATCCAGTTGAGGAACATACCAGAGATTACACCATCCGTTTCCCCGTTGAAGCATTGCGGCCCTGCTCGAGAAAGGTGAAGCAAGGGTGTGCCCTTGAAGGGGCGCTCGCGCGTCTGTGATGTGAGAAGGGAAGCGTGCACCGGTTGCCATTGTGCGAGTCGCGCGAAGCACAAGGCTACGGCACGGCTTGATAAACCGCTGCTGAGGTCGCCGACTGGACCAGCACTGGGCTGCGCATGAGAAGCGCCTTCGGGGTACTTGGGGGGATGTACACGATGTCTTCGGACTGAAGTTGCGGATCGGTTACGCGGCCTTCGAGGACCTGCTTGAGATCGAGCACGGTTTCCTCGATCCCGGAGGCTTTCCTGCGCAATATTCTTGTGTGTTTTTTGGCGGCGGCGCGATTTACGCCTTGCGCCATAGCCACGGCCTGGAGCAGCGAAATCCTACCGCTGTTCTGCATGATGTAGCCGCCGGGGCGGCCAACGTCGCCGAGCACGTAGACGATGCCCGCCTTGGGTACGATCACTATATCGCCCGGCTCCAGTTCCACGTCACGTGCGAGCAACTCGGCAGGATCATTGGAAAGGCTGGCAGTGAGTTTTTCCTGACTCGCGTGGCGCTTTACGGTGGCCTGCTGGGCGGCGAAGGGCGTGGTTCCGCCCGCCTCGGAGATGATGTCAAGCAGGCTGCGGCCTCCCAGCACTCGATACACGCCGGGCTTCCTTACCTCTCCCAACACGGACACACCTTGGGTTCCGTACTCGCGAATCATGAGCGACACATGCGGATCCAGGATAAAGTTGCTTCGTCTCAGGCGGTGTTCGATCAATCCTTGCGCCTCCGCGACCGTCAAGCCACCCAGGTGAAGTGGGCCGACAAGCATCAAAGTGGCATCGCCCATCTCAGTAACACGAAGCACCTGGCCGAGTTCAGGCACATCGAAGACCGCCACCTCGAGGAGGTCGCCCGGGCCGATGCGAAGGCGCACGGCATCAGCGGTTTGCGTTGCCGGTTCGGCGGTTTGGCCGCGGTCTTCCTGCGCAGCACCAGTGCATATGATTACAAAGCTGATCACAACCAAGCACGTGCCAAAGCCGACCGAACGATTCTCAACTGAGGCCATAGTATCGTCCTCCAAATTTGGAGCTGCGATAAGCGTAGGAGTCATAGTAATCGGCAGAACGGAGATTGGCACGATTGATCAGCACTCCCGTGATCCTGGCGTTGACCCGCAAGAGCAGATCGCGAGCGCGCAGCAGAGCCTGCTCGCTGGTTTGCGCGGCACGAACCACGAGCAACACACCGTCCGCGCTCTTCGAAAGCACCACCGCGTCGGTGACCGCCAGGACCGGAGGCGTGTCGAGGACCACGAAATCGAACTGTTCGCGGTAGCCATTGAGCAACTCGCGCATGTGTCCGGAGCCCAGGGCCTCGGCCGGACTTGCGCGACGGCCGCCAGCAGGAAGGAACCAAAGGCTCGGCACCTGCGGACAGGCGGTTGGCTCGCTCGCGTCTTCTTTGCTTCCGGCAAAGAGTTCACGTAATCCCGGCTCTGACGCAAGGGCAAGGTAGGTATGCAGCTCGGGGCGTCGCAAATCAGCGTCGATCAGCAGCACCTTCGCTCCCTGATGGGCCAGTGTGATGGCCGAATTCAGGCTGGCGGTCGTTTTTCCTTCCCGAGGCTGCGCGCTGGTTACCAGGATGACCTTAGGAGGGATCTCTCCATTGGAGTACAGCAGCGCCGTGCGCAAAGCACGATAGGACTCCGCCAACTGCGACGAAGAAAAATCCAGTAAGCTGCAATCGCTGATCTGCGTGGCCCGGCGCCAGAGGCGGGTCGGCTCCAACTCCGGAATGATGCCGATCGCGGGCAACCCTGCCACCGCTTCCGCCTGTTGCGGTGTGCGAATAGTGCTGTCCAGACCCTCACGCGCGAACGCCAAGCCAAAGCCGACCAGAAGCCCGATTCCCAGTCCCAGGCCCAGGTTGAGGGGATAGCTCGGACGCGCTGGCTTGGCGCTGGCCCTGGCGGGATCGACCACGATCAGGTTAGTCGAGCGCAGTCCAACAAGCACTCCGGCCTCTTTAAGCTTTTTGAGCAGCCCGTTGTAGAGTTCCCGGCTCGACTCCGCCTCGCGCTTCATGATGGTGAAACGCACGGCGCTGTCGTTTAGCCGGTTGGCCTCCTCCTTCTGCCGCTCGAAGGACCGGCGCAGCAAGTCTTCCGCATTTCGTGCGGCGACGAAGTCGTTCTCGGCGCGGGTGGCCAGCTTCGCGATCTCCGCCTGAATCGCGCTCTCAAGCTCCTGCAACTGAGAGCGGATTTGGATGAGTCTGGGATAGGCGACACCGTACTTCGTGGCCGCCTGAGCATACTGCACCTTGAGTTCCGACTGTTGCGCACGCAAGCTTTGGATGAGCGCCAGAGGGTTGGCATTCGTCGGGGCGGATGTGCCGAATAAAGTGCTGCTGCCGAGGGTGGAGATCAACTCCGCATTGCCGGCTTTGGCGATCTCGTACACCGTCTGCCTCAGCATACGGCTGGCTTCGGCAGCGGTGAGCTGTTTGTTCAATTCTTCCAGTTTGGCCATCACAATGTTATGCGCCTCGTCCGTACCCAAAATGCCCTTTTCCCTCTGGTATTGCACGACCGCCTCCTGCGCCTGTTCGGCCTGTGATTTAAGCTCGGCCAGCTGTTTCGCCAGCCACTCGGAAGCCTGCGCGGTGGCGTTGTAGCGCGTCCGAAAATTCTGCTCCAAGTAATCGCCCACCAGGGTGTTCACGACGTCGGCTGCGAGCTGTGGATCGCGGTTGAGGAAGCGCACTTCGAGCATGCGGGTGCCTGGGACGATCTTCACAGTCAAGGATTTGTGGAGCGCCTGCAAGATCCGCCTCCGTCGAAGCGGCGCTTTTTCCACTGGAAGCCTTTGCTCAGCTCGGAGACGGTCGGCGTCGAACCACGCGCCAGCCAGCGAAAATTCATCCCGCTTCTCCAGCCCCAATTGCTCGGCGACCTCGAGCGCGAGTGTGTCGCTGCGCAGCACATTCGCCTGGGTCTCGAGCGTCATGTTGTAGTCCAGGCTGTCGCTCACGCCGCTGCGCAGTACGTCCAGTGCAAGGATATCCGAGTTGTCCTTATTGACCTCGATGAGGGAAACGGATTCGTATTTGGGCGTCATCAGCAGCGAAACTGCGAGTGCCACAACGAGACAAACCGCTATCGCAGCCACAAACGTTCGCCTGCGATGCTGGAGTGTGCGCCAGAAATCGCGCAGGGAAAGGTCGGGCTGATCACCTACACGTAGATGGCCCGCACCGGTGGCTTCCGCCCTGGTGATTTGCGATACCGGACGATCGTTCATCGATTTCGCTCCTACCGCATTTCTCGATGCGAGGGAGTTTGAAGGGCTGGATCCGAATAGGGCTTGTCCGTCTCGCGACTTGCCGCAAGACAATGCCAATGAATCTACAATTGCCGATGAGATACCGTTTCCAGAGCCGGCGTGGCTCAAGGAGCAAGCGATAGAACCACTCCCAGCCTATGCGTTGCAGGAAGCGGGGCGCGCGCGGGAAGACACCGGCCAAAATCTCGAAGCTCCCTCCAACCCCGATCAGTACCCGGGCACCTGAACTGCGTCCATGCCGCTCCATCCAGCATTCCTGCTTGGGCGCACCCAAGGCAACGAAAACAAGGTCAGGCCGGCTCCGGCGAATGGCACCGCGGACGGCATACAGCTCTCGTCCATCTTGCTCAAAGCCCAGCCCCGGACAGCAGGTTCCAGCGACGGTCAGGCGTGGAAACCGTCGCTTCAGCTTCTCGGCCGCCAACTGCGCTGAGCCCGGACGCCCGCCCAGCAGAAACACTCGCAACCCCACTTCCGCCGCCTTGGCACAAAGTCGCTCGAACAGATCGACACCGGCTATGCGCTCAGGCAGTTGCTGTCCAAGCAGTCGCGATGCGAATACAAGCGAAGCACCATCCGCGACTACCAGGTCGGCATGGCTGTAGGCTTCGCGCAAGTTCGAGTCCGTCTCCAGCAACACGATGTGTTGGGCGTTCGCAGTGACTACACAGACCGGCCAAGGGTTGAGCAGAGCATGACGCGTGATCGCGTCCACTGCCCTTGCGAAGGAACAGCAGTGCACCTGCGCACCACCGATGCGGACACGAGCGACTCCGGACCTCAGAGGGTATTTGTCAAGCAGGGCGTCACGTCGGCTAGCGGAAATCACGCTGGTTCGAAGGCGAATGCACGGTTCGAGAGCTCCTCTAAGGGCCACAACTGGCGCGCGATGCGGCGGAATTGCGCGGGGTCTTCTCCCAGGCGAACGGCCGGTTCGCGCCGAAATGGATAAGTGATCCGTCGCAGAAAGCACGCAGGCGAATGCAGGGCTGCCCTGAAGAGGTACGGGGCAGCCTGACAATAGCGTCCGCTTCCAAGGTCAGCCGCGGCCCGCCACATCTCTTCCCGATACACGAGGCGGCTGCTATCCACCAGGTGCGACAACGCCCCAATGACAGCCTTGTAGGGTTGCGGTTCAAGTTCCCAGAGGTGGGACAGCAACAGGTATTGCGCAAACAACGTATTTGCCGACAAGCGTTGAAGGTTGTTTATACAGATGCTGGTGTGGTTCAGGCGGTGATGCACCGTTACCTGCGGAAGGAAGACAACATCGTGGCGCAGCGCCATCCGCCACCACAGGTCGAGGTCTTCGATGTGGAGATCGAAACGATAGCCGCCGAGCGCGCGGGTCTTGGCCACGTTCAGCACCACACTGGAGTGGACGATGGCGAGCAGGTATCCGCTGCGGGTGAAATGTCGCAATTCGGCCGGAGTCCCTTCGGTGGCGCGCGCGCTCGCCATCGACCGTGGGTGCCCGTAAAGGCAGGCGCGCGAGTAGAACATGCCGGCGCCGGGATGCAGTTCGAGCGCACCAAGAATCGTCGCCAGCCGCTCTGGACAGCAGACGTCGTCGGCATCGAGTCGCACCAGCCACGGCGCACGCGCATCTTCCAGCATGCGGTTCAGGGTGGCGGTGAGCCCGCGGTTTTCCTGCGCAATGATCCGCAGTCGCGGATCGCTGAGGCTGCGCAAGTATTCGAGCGAGCCATCTCGAGAACCATCATTGATGACGAGCAGCTCGAAATATGGATACGTCTGCCCCAGCACGCTATCCAGCGCTTCTGGCAAATACGGCATAGCGTTGAAGACCGGAATCCCGATAGTGAATAGCGGTCGCATAGGCTGCCTAGGGCATACGACGCAGCCAGCGGCGAGCGTGTCCTGGTACAGTCCAGAATCCCAGGTACCGAAGCAGGTCAGCAGGCGCCAGGGAGCCGCGGCAGCCTGCGTGGCAGAGCAAAGGAAGGAAAGCTCTCCACTCCTGCTGCGCGGCTGCTTGCCAGGCCACATGGGTGGTTACGAAACCAGAATAGGCTCGCCGCGTTACGAGTGCCCTGTTCTCCTCGATCCACTTCAACGAGAAGCGCCAGTCGGGGCTGCGACTGGTGCTGGTGTGCGTGCGCATTTCGCACTTAGCCAACACCTCGGGGCTAAACAACACCTGCGCAGCACTCTTGGTGGCGCGCAGGATCCAGTCCCAGTCCTGGTGCTTTTTCAATCCGCTGCGGAAAGGTACCCGACACAGCAAGGAACGTCGCGTCAGGATTGTTGGGGTGGCAATGAAACCATCGTTGCGGCGCAAGCCCCGTCGCGCCAGCAGGTACTCGCAAAGCGGCTCCGAGGGCTGCGGCAGGCGTCCGGGCCAGATGAAATCCCCGGAATCAGTACGGGCAATGAAGCGGCAAGAAACAATCGGATCGTCGTGGGAGTGTGGCAACGCCGCCAATTGCCGTTCGATCTTGTGTGGCAGCCACTCGTCGTCATCATCCAGGAAAGCGATCCATTCGCTGTGTGCCGCTGCAACACCGGCGTTCCGCGCGTCCGAAGCTCCCACGGGGAAGGGCAGTGTGATACGGCGTATTCGCGGCTCGTTAACAGCCTGCAACATCGATTCGGTCAGCGGATCCGGCCCGTCCATCACCACTACGACTTCGGCTACCGGATAGGTTTGCATAAGCGCGCTTTCCACAGCTCGCCGCAGCGACTTCGGCCGATGCCGAGTGGGAATCACGGCGCTGACCAAAGCATCATCGGCAGTTGCGACCTGCATTCAGGCTGAGGTTGCGTCCTGAGCGTTGTCCAAAACGGAGCGGTACATGTCCTCGAGCGCCGCCGTCTGGCGATCAACATCGAACAACTTCCGTACCCGCCTTTGCCCGGCTTCGCTGAAGCGCTGCCACAGAGCGCGATCCGTCAGTAGAGAGACGATGTTCTGCGCCAGCGCAGCGATGTCGCGCTCGCGCGCCAGCAGGCCGGTCTCGCCGTGCACAACCGCTTCGGGGATGCCGCCGCTGGCAAAACTGGCAACCGGCAAGCCCATTGCCTGGGCCTCGGCGAAAACCATCCCGAATCCCTCGGAGGCCCCCGAATCCACAGTCACGCTGGGCACGCTGAACACACGCGCCCGATTCATCCAGTAGCGGACCACATCGGACGGTTTCGTACAGAGAAAGCTCACCCAATTTAGACCCAATTCGCGCACCGTTTGCTCGAGCTGAGCACGCAATGGACCGTCTCCGATGATTACCAGGCGGCATTCCGGGCGCGACTGCTGGACGAAGCGCATGGCGCGGAGCAAATAGTCGCATCCTTTAATTTCGTTCAGTCTGCCCACGAAAAGCACAGTGTCGGAACGCGCGACCGACGGGTCAGGAGTGAATCTGGCGATGTCAATGCCAATATAGTGAGCCAGGGTTTTATGCGGCGGAGCGCCTTTGCGAAGGGCCTTTTCGCGCACGAACTGCGAAACACACAGCACGAGCGCAGCCGCCTTATAAAGGCGCGGCCGGCGCTTGAGATACAGGCGCAGCAAGGGTGAATGCGACAGCGCGTGGTCCTCGGCCGTGATGTCGTAGCCGTGATGCGTAACCACAAGGGGCACGCTGAGGGCTCGCGCAAGCAGCATGGCGTGACTTGCATCCGGACCGAAATGAGCGTGAACAAGCGCCGGCTGCAGCCGGCGCAGTTGCGCGACCTGACGCTCATTCGGCCCGAGCAGCTTGCAGCCCAAACAACGCGCGCGGCTCAGGCAGCCAGAGGCCAGTAATTCGCGGCGTTGGGCAGGCACCCGTAGGCCATCGATGGAGCGCAGTCCCACGTAAACCGGACGGAAAT
>DASQXC010000106.1:0-3353 GCA_035639935.1 Terriglobales bacterium | reverse complement strand
CCAACGTTCGGAGCGGCTGCGCGTGGAAGAATTGCTGGATGCGCAAGGCAAGCTCCCCCTGCAGCCGATCCACGATGCCATCAAGCAAGTGCTCGGCTGCCGTGGCGGGGAACGGGCGAAGGTTGCAGGCCGCTTCCTGGCGGACTTCATCCGTTATCACGGCGATGTGCGCAAGCTGGAAGCGCTCACCGCGGCCATGGACCAGGTCAACGTGATCACCAACCCCAAGCTCCGCGAACTGTCGGCCATCAACAACACTCTGTACGAGTTCCTGCTTCCCGACGAGCAGAAGCCGGTGGAAGCAAGGGTGCTGCATCACGTGGTCCTCAAGGCCGACTTGCGCGATTCCAGCAGCTTGATCCGCATGCTCTACGAACGCGGGCTGAATCCGGCTTCCTACTTCAGCCTGAACTTTTACGAGCCGGTGAACCGGCTGCTGCCGCTGTTCGGTGCGGAAAAAATATTCATCGAAGGCGACGCCGTGATCCTGGCCATCTTCGAGCGCCAAGGCGAGGAGCAATTCGGAGTGGCGCGCTGCTGCGCGCTGGCGCGGGAGATCGTGGACGTCGTCCGCGCCTACAACCGGCAATCACGCCAAGCCGGGCTGCCGCTGCTGGAACTGGGCATCGGCATCTCCTACCAGGACTCGACGCCGCTCTACCTGATGGATGGTTCCACCCGGGTGATGATCTCGCCAGCGCTGAACGAGAGCGACCGGTTGGCATCTTGCGACCGGGCCGCGCGCCGTTTTCTGGCGAAGAATCCTACTCCCTTCAATGTGTTCGCATTTCAGAACATGGAGCCCGTGGGTAATGGCGAAGATGCTGAGGCATTGCTCGTGCGCTACAACATCGGGGGCGTATACCTGGACCAAAGGACGTTCGAGAAGCTGCGCGGCGAAATCTCTTTGCGGACGGCCGAGGTCGAACTGCCGATGATCTGGGGCCGTGAGCCGGTGCGCCTGTACAGCGGCACGGTACCGTTACCCTCGGGGCGCTTTCAAAAGCTGATTATTCGCAAGGGCAGAGTTCCCCACGTCGACGTCCGCACCTTCGCCTTCAAAAGCTGGACTGACCAGCACTATTACGAAGCCTGCATTAGCGCCGAACTGTATGAATATCTGGAAGGGAGTGCCGCCACGTCGGCCCTTGCACTGTAGCGATATCCTAATGCGTACCGTGCATTGGGCCGGTTTTGCCACGGTGCGCGGATCCTACGATTCGCGCCTATGGGAGTATGCCACCTGGCGCAGCCCCGACTCCCGTCAGCGAGCCAAGCAGCCGATTCAGGACGTTCACGAGGCCCGCCACGTTCTCTAGAAGATTCAGCGCGGAACACACCAGCGAACCGAGCGGAGTGCCGGGTTGGCCACTGATACTGAGCGTGATAAGGTTGAGTGATACTTGAACGCCCGCAAGGTTAATGGCTACCGCGCCTAAGCTAATATTGAGGACCCCGCAACTGGTTGTGGTCTGGACTGGCAGGAGTTTTGATAAACCGTTTTGGCGACGAGGCGACCAGACGACAGCCATGAGCTCCCCCGGACCCCGTGATTGGCCTCGCTTGGCGGATAAACTGCCTGCCTCGGCCGTGACGGTCACCGGCCAGGCAACCCCCGTGAAGGCTGTTCCTGATGAATCCCGCACAACTCCAATCGCAACGATCCCGTTGCCGCGGTGCTCAAATTTGTTGATTGTCGCCGCTCCCCTGAAGCCACCGCTCCCCGTGATCGGCAGCGTCAGGCTGGGCGTCCTCTCCTCAGCCGTAGAAACCCGGCAAACAAGCATTAGCAGGATGGCCAATCCACACGCTCTCCACACTCGATTTGTCATGGAGTTCTCCTCTTCCGCGAAAGTTAGAGTTTGAGACGCGCACGGTCCAGACTGGCGTGAGTCGGCCTGGGCACGCGCACCCAAGTATCATCGCTCTCCGTGAGTCGCAATTTTCGTGTGTGTGTCACAGTCGCTTCAAGCGCCACGTTTCTTAGTTGCAATCTGAGCAGCGTGAGTTGTGAGTTGCTGCACGCGATCAGCACCCGGAACTGGATCGCCCGATTTCGAGGCTACGGGAAAACTCGATTTCGCTTGGAAATCAGGCAACCACGCCCCAGTTTGCCGCCTCTCTGATGGCTACAACCAAAGGCGAAGCAGCAGATGACAGCGCCGCTGGCCGGCCGCTTTGCAAAGCCGAGGAGGGAGAATGAACCTGCAGTCGCTCACTATGAAGCTAGATTCGCTTGAAGATTTGTTCGTAGACCAGATTCAAGATCTTTATTCTGCCGAAAAAATGATTATCAGCGCCCTTCCCAAGATGATCGAGAAATGCAGCTCGCAGGAGCTTGGTGGGGGACTTCAGGAGCACCTGGAGCAGACACGGCAACAGGTATTCCGCTTGGACCGCATCTTCGACGGGCTGTCGAAGATTGATCGTGAAAAGAAGAAATGTAAGGGCATGGAAGGCATCATCGACGAAGGCGAGGAGTTGCTGAAGAAACGCGCTGATGCGCCTGTGCGCGATGCCGGCATCATCGCCTCAGCACAAAAAGTAGAGCATTACGAAATAGCGGGCTATGGCACGGCACGTACCTACGCGAAGCTGTTGGGAAGAGAGGATTGGGCCCAGCTTCTACAGGAGACATTAAACGAAGAAAAAGAAGCCGACAAAAAACTCAACGGTTTCGCTGAACGCATCAACCTTGAAGCCAAGGCAGCATGAGATGGCCATGCCGTGATGCCCTGCTGCCGGCGGCGTCTTGGCCGCGCAGCAGGGTTTAAAGCTTTTGTCTTGAGAGTGTTGGCGATAACCGTTCCCACTGGAATCGCGTCAGGTTAGCAAGTCCGGCTGACCGGCAAAAGGGGAATTTGCTTTGCCATCCGGCTATTCTTCCCTGACCCAACAACCGCTCGCACCCGACCTCATCATTTGTTCTGTAAGGTTCAGAATGCGTTGAGCGGCCTCTTGCGGTCTAACGCCCCGAACGTGGATGTTGGAAATCAGGTTGCGGTGCGCATCAGTGTGCGATTTCTGTGGGCGGTAAGCCATGTAGGCGGAGAGGCTCTCGGCTGTGGCGAGCCCAGGGCGCTCTCCAATCAGCAATACTGCGACTTCCGGGGCGAGAAGTTCCCCGATCACGTTGAGTATTGCAACCCTGCAATGGCGGATCACCGGGATCGCACCCAGATTCCATCCACGTGTGCTGGCGCCCTCGTCTAGGAGTGGCAATAAAGGTGGAACTTGCGCCGCCACGGCGGTGACGGAGAGCCCGTCGCCAATCGCAATCTGAAGGGGGTCATGGCAGGAACAGCGTTGAAGCAGCTTGGCCCGGGACAGCTCGTTGAAGTGGCGACCCAGAT
>DASQXC010000105.1:0-2884 GCA_035639935.1 Terriglobales bacterium | reverse complement strand
ACGGCACCCTGGCGCGCTTCCGCGACCAGCAACGACCGCGTTACGGCTTCTACGTTGACCACATCATCGACACCTTCGGCGCCGGGTTCCTCATGTGCGGCCTGGCCATCTCCGGATATCTGCACTGGGGAGTCGCCATCGCGATGCTGATCGGGTTTCTGATGCTCTCTATCGAGGTCTATCTGGCCACGTACACCCTCGGACATTTCCAGCTTTCGTACTGGACGTTCGGCCCAACCGAGATCCGCGTCCTGCTGGCCATTGGCAACATCACGCTGCTTTACCGGCCCACAGCACATATTCTCGGCCACTCATTCCAGCTTTTCGATGTCGGCGGTGTGATCGCGACTGCTGTCATGGGCGCGATACTGATCGTCTCCACCGTCCGACACACGATCATGCTCTACCGCAAAGAGAGGATTCGGTGAGCGCGCAGAACGAAGCTGTGCGAAGCGCCGCGTGCCGCTGGCTGAAATTCAACCTGGTCGGTGCCATTGGGATCGTGGTGCAGTTGACGATGCTGTGGGTCTTGAATGGTGTCCTGGTCCTGGACTATCTGGCCGCTACCGTGCTGGCGGTGGAGGCTGCCGTGCTGCACAACTTCATTTGGCACGAGCGCGTCACCTGGGCTGACCGGGCCAGCCTTGCCCGGCGGCAAGCAATCGGGCGGCTGCTTCGTTTCAATTTCACCGCCGGCGCGATATCTATTGCAGGAAATTTAGCCCTCATGCGGATTCTGGTCGGCCAGGCACACCTGCCGTCTGTGCCAGCGAACCTGGTGAGCATCGCCGCATGCTCTTTGTTGAACTCTCTAGTCAGCTATCTCGTGGTCTTCCGGCCCCCTGGCCGGCCGATAAGGGCCTGGACTTGGGGCAAGTCACATACCGCGGCTTTCAAATGAGTATCTACGCCGCTTCTCGTGCGGCAATTCGAGGGTTGCCGAGCGCCTATGACTAGCGGACCGAACTCAATGCGCCGACCGCCAGCAGCGCCAACCCAGCGCCCTTCCGTGCGTTGCCGCTGAGCTTGTCCGTAATCAGCAGGCCCAACCGTCAAGCCGGATTTCTCCGAGGGGGATATACCACGCTTCAGTTCAACAATGATGACACTGGTTAAGAAGACCAACCCAAGCACCCAGCGCCCCGAGCAGGCGTGCCCTCGATGAACGTGGCCTAGCTGCCCAGCAGCATCCATAGCCTGGTCGGGATCCTACGAGTTACCTGCCGCCGGCCAAGCCGCGTAGATTCTTCTTATCTCAAGAAAAATTAACAACGTAAGGGCGCGCGCCCTGCGCGCCCTTCTCCTGTAAGCGTAACGACGGAATCTGTACCGCCGCAACCTGATGAGACGCAGAAGATCACCGACCTTGGTAATGTTCCAAGCCCATTGGCAAATCCCGTCTAATTAGAGCATCGTCTCTACAACGGGGGATTATGAAACCAAAGATCTTGATCGTTGTCTTCTTCTTCGCGTTACTGGCGCATGCCAAAGACCAAAAAATTTACGAGTCCGGAATGCTGCTGCAGATGGAGTCAGTCGAGTGTGGCGCTGACCAAAAGAGCGGCAAGAGCTTTGCCGGCGAGATTCTCGGCACCGATTCGGCCCATCAGAAGACCCACGTGTTGCTTTGCCCGGAGTACGTTCTGCAATCGGATCAGGTGTTATATCGGATTCGGCCGAAAGACGAGAAGCATCCGGTGTTGTTGCCGGTGAAGACAAAAGCTCAATTCCGTTTGGATAAAGACAAATTGAAGCTTCGCGTGGAAGATCTGGACGACAAAGAGCGCGATTACGTCGTCGTGTCCATGACACCGAGAGAGAGTGGTTCGCAGACGGCTTCCACCCATTAGAGTCAGGCCGCACGGAAGTACGGAAGTCTGCCGCGTTGAAATTCCCCGGCTGACCCTTGAGGCTGTGATTCAAGGCTAAATGCTCGGCAGGCCCTGGGTGTTGAAGGGCAGGGTGCTCCGGGAACTGCGGTGGCCGACGTGCGCGCGCTCGAAGCCCGAGGCCATGCTGCCCCCCGATTGGCGCTCAGTGGGAACGCTCAGGCTGCGACATTGGCGCACGAAACGGGCGGCACTGCATCAACTAACGACTTGGCGTCGAGCGATACGAGCGACACCTCGGAAGCGAGCGCGGCAGAGCGGAGGACTCAGGTCAGCGGTGGTGGAGGAGGAAATACATCAGCGCGGCGAGCACGAGAAATGCCAGCAGGAAGCGGAGGATGTTCGAACTCCGGCTGGGTTCGGGGGTGATTGGAGTGTTGCTGATCGTGGAGCCGATGCTGCCGTAGTTCACATTGGCTGTTTTCGAATCCGTTTTAGCCTCATCCGATTGAATTGCGGCGGCAGGGGGGAGATCTCGGGAGATGCTGAAGTTAAACGTGCGCGAACCCGAATTTACGGTGAATGTCTTCCGATCCACGAATACCTTGACGTCTCCGCAAGCGCCCGGTGCGGTGAGGGCCTGCGAGAGCTCGGGCACAAAGTGCTCTCCCACAAAACCGATCAGCTTTTCAGCGAAGTGACTCTCGATATCGTTGTGGGTCGCTACCTCGATTGGCTTTGCGTTAGGGTTTGCAGAGCGGATAACGAAGCCGCCTCCGGGGTTGCGCTCGATATGGAAGGCCAGTTTGAGGTCAGAATTTTCGAGCGGGAGTTTCAGGCCTGGGAATTCCGAGGCTAGACTGGCAGCGATGTTTGCCTGGATCTTCTGTTGCAGTTCCTCGCGCGTTACGGCCTCGATCGCCGGCGCTGCGGGATCACTGGCGTGGGCTATGAATCCGCCTTCTGGCTTGGGCTCGATACGGTAGGTGAAATGGTTGATGAGGCGTTTGAGTTCCATGTGGCGCGATTGTAGCGCAATCATGGACGTCTTCCCG
>DASQXC010000104.1:0-2755 GCA_035639935.1 Terriglobales bacterium | reverse complement strand
CGTACACCGAAGCGCTGCTGATGAACAAAAACTTCCTGATTACACCGCCATTGCGGTTCACCACTGAGATCGCTTCCATCAGTCGCGCGGTGCCGGCCACGTTGATCCGCCACGTCCGGTTCACGTCCATCCCGGCGGTGCCCTGCGGATCGACAAATGCCAAATGCACCACAGCCTGCGCCTCCGTGTTACGCAGCAGATCAATCAACTCGCGGCAGGAAACTTCTTCACCCAGGTCAATGCTTTGAAAACGGCTCGGCAACGGGCTGCTGACAACAGACTTGTCGGTCCGTTGAGGCACGTCCACACCGAAAACATCGAACTCCGGGATCTCGCGCAGCAGGCGCAGCCCGAGATTTCCGGTGATCCCGGTGACCACGACCGTTTTCTCCGGTGCCGACATCCTGTTATTTGCTGGGAGAGGGGCCCGGAGTTGTTTTGCGACCGGCGGGAGAACTGGGGACAGTAGGTGCCGGACTG
Source organism: Terriglobales bacterium (assembly GCA_035639935.1). Classification (GTDB taxonomy): domain Bacteria; phylum Acidobacteriota; class Terriglobia; order Terriglobales; family Acidobacteriaceae; genus JAHFUA01. The sequence continues at coordinate 2,275 of DASQXC010000104.1, read as the reverse complement.
GGCTGCGCTGCCGCCGGTGCTCCAGCTTGCGCCTCTGGTTTTTGCGGCGACACGGCGGAAGGCGCTGCGGGCTGCGCGGGTCCTCCGCTGGTTGCCGGCGGAGTGCCGCTCTCAAAATACTTTTCATTAAACGTCGGCTCGACCGAGGCCTTCAGCTTGTCCATGCTCTCGCGAAACCGCTCCCGCGCCAGCGTAGCCTTGATCTCGTCGTGCACCTTGTCTAGAGGGACTTGGTCCTTGCTGGAAATCTTGTAGACGTAGAAGCCGGAGGGTTCTTCAAGCGCAGCCGAAACTTCACCCGCCTTCAGACTGAACACGGCATCCTCTTGCTTAGGGGGAAGAGTCCCACGCCGGCGTTCGCCCATGTCCACGGACGGGGGCGTGCCCTTGTTGTTGGCTGCAGTGAAGGCTTCTTTCTGGAGCTTTTCGAAGTCCTCACCCGCGGCCGCGCGCTTCTGGATTTTCTCGGCGAGCGTCTTGCTGGCCGCGGTATCCGGCGGTTTGCCCTCTTCCGCGATCACCATGGGAACATAAATCCTCAGCAGCTTGGCTTGTTCGTACTGTGCCGGATGCTCCTTGTAGTACTGGGCAATGTCGGCCTCCGGGACTTCCGCTTTTTTCTGTTGCAGCTCTCGCGAGTACGAGGTCGCCAGGACCTGCATCTTCGACAGCCGCATCTGCTCTTGGACTTTGGGATCCTTCTCGATGCCGGCTTTGCTGGCGGCATTAGCGAGCGTCAGCAGCTCCACATATTGTTGCGCCAGCATGCGCCGTTGTGAGGGATGCAGGTTCGGCCTCACTGAGTCGATCACCACTTCCAGTTCCTTTCTGGTAATCACGGTTTGGCACGGGCCGGGTTTGGCCGGCGCAGCGGCCGCCTTGCCGCTGCCCGCTTTGGAAGCAGGATTCGAGCAAAGTCCCTTGATCGTGATGACCGGCGCGTTCGGCGCCACTTCCTTCGATTCGGAGGATTGCGGCTTGGCGGAGGAGGGCTTCTCGGTTGGGGCAGCCTTAGTCTCCGGCTTGTGCTGCTGCGGCGAGCCGGCCGCAGCAGGGGTTTGTGCGCTGGGGGCCTGTGCAGGCTTCGTCTGCCCCACGCATGCGAGCGAGCAGACGCAGGTAGCTAGTATCAAGATGAAAGCACGCATCGGGTCGGTTTTTACTCCTTGAAGGTCTTTACTCATGCTAGCACAAGCTCTGGTCCGTGCGCCGGAGGTGCCGCTTGCCATCCTGCGGCCCCGCACCACAAGCGTAAAATGCAGAAAGATGTCGGTTGCCAACGTCAACGTCGGGGCCAGCGAGATGGGCGGGGAGAAGCGGGGAGTGGCATTCAACTCCCTGCTGGCGGCTATCGCCATCACTGCGCTGAAGGCGATTGTCGGTTTTACGACCGGCAGCCTCGGCATCCTCTCGGAAGCGGCGCATTCCGCCCTCGACCTGATCGCCGCCACTATCACACTGTTTTCCGTACGCGTTTCCGATAAGCCGGCCGACGCCGACCACCAGTATGGCCACGGCAAGATCGAGAACTTCTCCGCTTTTCTTGAAACCGGGCTGTTGTTCCTGACCTGCGTCTGGATCGTGTACGAAGCGGTTCGACGCCTGTTCTTCCGCCACGTAAATATCGAGCCCACCGTTGCCGCCTTCCTGGTAATGTTCGCGTCCATGGCGGTTGACTCGTGGCGGTCGCGCGCCTTGCGGCGCGTGGCCGCGAAGTATGACAGCCAGGCGCTCGAGGCCGATGCCCTGCACTTCGCCACCGACATCTGGTCGAGCGGCGTTGTGGTCCTCGGCCTGGCTTTCGTGGTTGCCGGCCGACGGCTCGGGGTCGGATGGCTGCGGGACGCTGACCCCATCGCCGCCTTGTTCGTCGCCGGCGTCGTCGTGTACGTCAGTTCGCGTCTGGCGCGGCAGACCATTGACGCGCTGCTGGACGCCGCCCCTGCCGGAGTGCGTGCCCGCATCATCGCCGAAGTGGAGCGCATTGAGAGTGTGCTCGGAGTTGATCGCGTCCGCATCCGGCGCGCCGGCAACCGCTACTTCGCGGACCTCTCGGTAGCGCTGCGCCGCAACGTCACTTTTCAAAAATCGGAGCAGGTGGCGGAAGATGTAACAGGAGCAGTCCACCGCGTGCTTCCCGATGCCGACGTGGTGGTTCATCCCATCCCGCGCGCCCCGCGAGAGGAGAACCTCTTCGACCGCATCCGCGGCGTCGCCGCCCGCAGCAACCTCAATGTGCACGACGTCAGCGTTCAGGATTTCGGCGGTTTTCTGC
>DASQXC010000103.1:0-11249 GCA_035639935.1 Terriglobales bacterium | reverse complement strand
AGCCTTGCGGTCTTATCGCCATCCCCCCACAAGCAATGTTCGGCAGGTGGCATTTGCGTAAGAGGCCACCAACGAATGCGTCTGGGCGTGAAAAAGGAGAACGAAAGAACGGACATGTTGCTCAACCTGCGCAACGAGGAGGCTGGCCAGAACCTGATCGAGTATGCGTTGCTGTCGGCGCTGCTGGTGATTGCTGCCGCCGCCGTGCTCGGCGACGTTGCCAATGCGATCAAGACCATATTCTCCAAGATAATCGCCCAGTTGCCCTAGTCCGGCGACGGATCAACGCCGACGTGCTCGGAGAGGATCCCCTGGGACGGAACTGGAAAATGAAACTATTGTTGGGTTTGTACAAGCAGGAGGCGGGGCAGGATTTGATCGAGTACGCGCTGACCGCAGGGTTGCTGGTAATCGGGGCGGTTGCTCTCATCGGCCAACTCCCCATCTCGGTCAATAGCGAGCTCTGTAAGTTGGTCGCTCGGTTTCAGTTCATGTAGGTAGTTTCCGAGAGGACGGAGGCGGTAGTACCGAGTTGCGAGTACCGAGTACCTAGTTCAGCGGCCACTCCCACTCAGCACTCGGCAGTCCGAGGATGAAGACGGTCGCAAAGTTATCCGAATTTCGCGTGCGGTTGATAAGTTTTGTCATGGCATTGACCAAATTTGTCATCATTTCTTGCCCGGCTGCAGCTATCTCCACTCAAATACACACAGTTGCCGCGCTGCTCGAAGTAACCCGACATAAGCCGAAGGTCGTAGCACCTCCGGTACGGCAGACAACGCCTGGCCTCGGGCGTCGCACACCCACCACATCCGGCAATTGGCTGGGCCAGCCTCGCAAAATGCGCCAAATTGGCGCAACTGGGCGGGCGGTTGAGACATTTTGGCCTGCATCCAGTACGTCGCTCCACTCGAATCGCAAGTCGCAAAACTGCATGGATTTCAAATCCCTGGCTGCAGGATAGGGGTCCGACACGCAGGTGCCAGGAGACTGGCAAGGCGCTTGCACCTGTCGAGGCATCTCCGCAAGAGGCAATGTTCGGAGACGTGGTGCGAAGAGTGCCCGCGTTGCGAACGGCGTGTGGGGATGGTTCACAAAGCTTTTAACGAGAAAGGGAGGAAGGAAATGATCGACATGCTGCTCAATCTGCACAACGAAGAAGCCGGCCAGGACCTTATCGAATATGCCTTGCTGGCCGCGCTGCTGGTGGTTGCCGCTGCCGCCCTGCTGGGCAACGTTGCCACCGCGATCAAGAGCGAGTTCTCGAAGGTAATCGCGCAACTCACATAGCTTGGGGGTTCCCAGCAGGAGGGATGCTAGATGCAACTGTTACGGGACCTTCACAAGGACGAGGCAGGGCAGGACCTGATCGAGTACGCGTTGCTGGCAGCGCTGCTGGTGGTGGCGGCTGTGGCAGTGCTCGGCCAGGTTGCCACTGCGATCAATAGCGAATTTTCGAAGCTCGTTGCGCAGCTTACGTAGTGCGCCTTAACCGGGAAGACTACACACAACGTCTTCCCTCCAGAATTCAGGTACGGCAACGTAGTGTGTTCGCGGATCATTGCTGGGATCGTGGTCTCGGTTGCGGCCGTGGCGGCGATCACGGATGTGCGGGAGCACCGCATTCCCAACCGCCTCACCTATCCGGCGATGCTGGCAGGTTTGGCGATGCAGGCGGTGTGCTTTGGCTGGCATGGCCTGTTGTCGTCGCTGGCCGGCGGGTTGGTGGCGGGCGGCATTCTGGTGCTGTTCTATGTGATCCGCGCCATGGGGGCCGGGGACGTGAAGTTGGCGGCAGCCTTGGGTTTCATGGTTGGGTTCAAGGACGTGATCCAACTATTGGCGGCGACTGCAATCGCCGGCGGCATCCTGGCGCTGGGGTTCATGGTAGTGCAGCGCCGGGTTAGGGAGACGCTCCGCAACGCGTATTCGGTGGTGAGCTTCCATGCTGTCGCCGGGTTGCAAGAGCACCCGACGGTGAACCTGGGCAATCCCCAGGCGGCCCGCATGCCATACGGGCTGGCCTTCGTCGCTGGCACGCTGTACTGGGCTAGCTGTGTTCTGTTCTGAGGGTGAATTATGAATACTCGACGTTTAGGGCTTGCTTTAGTGGCTGCGCTGGTTGTCTCGCTGGCCGTGACTTCATTGTTCTACGCGCGTGTGCGCCGGCAATCGGCCAGCAGGCGGGTCACCCGGATTGTGGCGGCGGCTACCGCTCTCCAACCGGGAAGTGTACTCACCAAAGAGAACCTCACCCTGATCGACTGGCCGGACAACATTGCCATCGAGGGAAAGCTGCACAAGGCCGACGAGATCACCGGCCGGGTGCTGATGTACCCGGTTGCAGCCAATGAGCCGATCCGGCAGAGCGACCTCGCCTCTCCGGGTGCGGGAATCGGTCTGAGTGCCAAGATTCCCGAGGGCATGCGCGCGGCGGCCGTGAAGACCAACGAGGTGAACAACGTCGCCGGCTTTGTCTTTCCCGGATGCAGAGTGGATGTGCTTGCCACACTCAACCTGGCGGGGAGCCAGGTCACCAAGACCGTCCTGCACAACGTGCAGGTCCTTTCGGTGGGTGAAAAGACCGAACCCGACCCGAGAGGCAAGCCGGAAAACGCCAGCATAGTGACGCTGCTGCTGACGCCAGAGGACTCGGAGAAGCTGGCACTGGCCGGCAGTCAGGGCACTATTCAACTGGTGCTTCGTAATGGCAGCGATGGCTCCAACGCCGCTCCCGGCTCCGTGGACGTGGCGTCCCTGGTTGGTGGTCCGAGAAAGGCGCCGCAGATAGCTGTGCGTACCGGCAGGCCGGCCACCAGGATCTCGGCTAGATACACCGTGGAGACCGTTGCCGGAGATAAGAAGTCGGTTGCGAGCTTCCAATAGGTCTGGGGTAGGAGGAAGGAATGTTACAAGTAGCAATTTTAATTCGACGCATGCGGAGTGTGTCTTGCGCGCTGGCCATGATGGCGCTGGTCTGCAGTCTGACCACCGCGGCGCAAACCAACCCGCCACAAGATAGCAGCGCGCAGCAGCAAGCGGCACCGCTGCCCACGGAGACCCAGGCTGTCCACATCTTGGTCGGGCACTCCATCATCATCAACACACAGGCAAGGCTCCGCCGAATCGTGGTGGGCAACCCCAACGCGGTTGAGTCCACCACGCTCTCGCCGACCGAACTGGTCATCACCGCGAAGGCGGCGGGCAGCAGCAGTGTCGTGATTTGGGACGAGAATGGCCAGTCGCGCATTCTCGAGGTCTCCGCCGACATCGATGTTTCCGGATTGCGCGAAGCAATCCAGCGCACGTTTCCCGCCGAAAAGGTGCAAGTCGAGGCGGAAGAAGGCAAGTTGGTGCTCACCGGGGTTGTCTCCAGTCCCGCTATAGCGGAGCAGCTCGGCAAGATGGCCACGGCCTATGCGAAGGAGGTCGTGAACTCGGTCGTGGTGGCGGAGCCAGGACGGCAAAAGCAGGTGCTGTTGAAGGTTCGCTTTGCCGAGGTGGATCGCGCCAAGTTAGACGACTTCGGATTCAACCTGCTGAGCACCGGCGCGGCCAAGACTATCGGTACGGTGACGACGGGCCAGTTTAGTCCTCCGGGACTGACAGGTGGCCAGCTAACGAGCACGGTCCCGCCACCGAAGAGCTTCACGACCCAGCAGTCGATCTCGGATCTCCTGAATATCTTCATCTTTCGTCCGGATATCAACCTGGGCGCCACCATCCGCGACCTGCAGGCCAAGAACGTCCTGCAGATATTGGCCGAACCGAATCTGATGGCAATGAGCGGGGAGACCGCCAAGTTCCTGGCGGGAGGGGAATTCCCCTATGCCGTGGTCCAGTCCACAGCCGGAGGCGTTCCCACCATCACCATCCAGTTCCGTCCGTTCGGCGTGAGGCTGGATTTCACGGGCGTCATCGAGAGCGACGGAGTTATTCGCCTGAAAGTTGCCCCGGAGGTCAGCTCGCTGGATTATGCCAATGCCGTCAGGATATCGGGCTTCACGCTTCCGGCCATCTCGACGCGCCGTGCCGAAACTTCGGTGGAGCTGAAAGACGGCCAGAGCTTCGGCATTGCGGGTTTGCTGGATCAGCGCACCACGGCGCTGTTGAGCAAGGTGCCAGGGATTGCCGACGTGCCTGTGCTGGGCCAGTTGTTTCGCTCGCGCTCCCTCAATCGCAGCAAAAGCGAACTAGTGGTGCTGGTCACGCCGGAGATCGTGGATCCCCTAGCAGCGCCGGCTGCGCCTGCCACCCCCAAAATGCCGGTCAGCAATCTGGATACAGACCAGTTTGATAAGGGCTTACAAAAGGGCGCAGCGAAGAGGTAATCATGGTAACTAATACGCGTGTTACATCGAGACTTGCGATCGTAGGCGTTTGCCTCGAGAAAAAGGCATACGAAACCGTCCAACAGATCGCGACCAGCATGTCCGGCGCTGCCGTGGTCGGAAACGTTGATCGCTATTTTGCGGCGGACCGGGATGTGATGCGCGTGCTCGAGGGCGCCTCTAGCCAAGTCTGCATCATCGATTACGACGACAACCAGGCAGAAGCCATCCACGCTACCGAGCGCCTGCGCGCCGAGTCTGGCGGGGAGGTCGCGGTGTTCGCCGCTTCTAGGGCGGCGGACCCGGAGCGCATTATCGCCGCCATGCGGGCCGGGTGTTCCGAATACTTGGTGAAGCCCATCGCGCCCGAGCGCCTGATCGAGGCGCTTTCTCACATTCAGGTGAAGGCGAAAGAGCGGGCGCGCGCCAAAACACGCGGGAAGATCATTACCTTTCTGGGCGCGAAGGGCGGCGCGGGAGTCACCTCGATTTGCATGCACGTGGCGCTGCACCTTGCTGCCGGAGAGAAGCAGAAGGTCCTGCTGGTGGACCAACATCCTGCGCTGGGTGATACGTCGCTGTACCTCGGTACGGGCCGGCATCAGTACAGCTTCTACGAGTTGGCCAGCAATACCGAGCGCCTGGACCAGGAGTTGTTGCAGGGGTTTCTCCTCCACCACGACTCTGGTCTCGATCTGCTCGATTCTCCCGAAGCACTGGACGCTTTGCACAACGCTCCACCGAGTGCGATCGAGCAGACGTTGGTTTTCCTCTCCGAGCTTTACCAGCACGTTTTGGTGGACTGCCCTCCTGGATTGACGGACGCTACTTTGGCGGCGGTGGCGCAATCGGACCAGTTGGTGATCGTGATCACGCCAGAGCTGCCCGCGATCCGCAATGCGGTGCGCTACATGGACCACCTTTCATCCCTGGGCTATCCCAGTCAAAACATCAAGGTCGTGCTGAATCGATCGGCCAAGAAGAACGCGCTATCCGACGACCAGATCGAAATGGCCTTACACCAGAGCATCGCGGTGAAGATCCCAAACAGCTACCACGAGGTGGTGCACGCCATAAACGCAGGTACGCCCATCATGCCAGGAGATAACAGCGCCTTCGGGATGACGATTGCTGAGTGGGCGAGTCGCCTGAACGGTAAAAAGGTCCATGCGGCAAGCGCGGCTCCGCGTGGAGGATTGCGGTCGGTGTTCAACCTGTAAGGTGCGCAGGAGACAAAGGAAATGAGTATCGCCAGGCAATTCGGGTTGGCGGATCGTGGTACGAATACGGATAGCTTTTCCGCGAAACCCCACCAGGAGCTGAAGTCGCAAATCCACCGCGAGCTGCTCAACAAGGTGGACCTGGAGCGGCTGACCTCGCTGCAAGACACGCGGGCCCGCATGCAGGTGCAGGCAGTGATTTACGATCTCATCGGTACCTTTAACACCCCCCTGAGCGGCACCGAAAGGGAGCGGCTCTGCCGTGAGGTGCTACAGGAAGTGTTCGGGCTGGGGCCGCTCGAGCCGCTGCTTCAAGATTCGAGTATAAGCGACATTCTGGTCAATACGCATCGCGAGGTGTATGTCGAACGTCGTGGGGTGCTGGAACTGACTGACGTGATTTTCAAGGACGCGTCCCACCTCCGCCACATTATTGACAAGATCGTCTCCAATGTCGGCCGGCGTGTGGATGAATCCTCGCCCATGTGCGACGCCCGCCTGGAAGACGGCTCGCGCGTCAACGTCATCATCCCGCCGTTGGCAATCGACGGGCCGGTCCTCTCCATCCGGCGCTTCGGCAAGACCGCCATCGGTGCCGAGCAATTGCTCGCTTCGCGCAGCGTCACCGGCCCAATGCTGGAACTGCTGCGGGGCGCGGTGAAGGCGCGCCTGAATATCGTGGTGTCCGGCGGTACAGGCGCGGGCAAGACGACGCTGCTGAACGTGCTCTCCAGCTTCATCCCGGACTCGGAACGCATCGTCACCATCGAAGACTCGGCTGAGCTGCAGCTACAGCAGAGGCACGTGGTGCGCCTGGAGTGCCGCCCGCCCAACGTGGAAGGCAAAGGCGCGGTACGGGCGCGCGAACTGGTCATCAACGCCCTGCGTATGCGTCCCGACCGCATTGTCGTGGGCGAGGTGCGCGGCGAAGAAGCGCTGGACATGCTGCAGGCCATGAACACGGGCCACGACGGATCCATCACCACGGTCCATGCCAACAACCCGCGCGATGCCATCGCCCGCCTGGAGACCATGTGTATGATGGCCAATCTTAACTTGCCCGATCGAGCCATCCGGGCGCAGATTGCCTCGGCGCTCACCATCATCGTGCAATGCGCCCGCCTGAGCGACGGCTCGCGCCGCGTCACCCACATTTCCGAGGTCACCGGCATAACGGACGATATGGTCACGCTGCAGGACATTTTCATCTTCGAAAAGCAGGGGATCAGTCCCAGCAACCAGGTGATCGGGCGGTTCCGGGCAACCGGAGTACGACCCACCTGTGCCGAAAAGCTCAGGACTTCGGGCGTTCGGTTGTCACCAACGATTTTCGATCCCGTGGTCGAGGTATAGGCCTGTGCCAGTCATCACGGTTTTCCTGATCGTCCTCGTCGCGGTTTTTGCCGCAGTGGCATTCTTCACTGAGCCCTCGGAGTCTGCCAAGCGGATCCACTCCCGGCTGATGGCCCTGGACCGGAGGTCGGGTTCGGCGGCTGATCATGAGGAAGGAATCTTAAAAGAGATCCGTTTCAGTAGCGTCCGGGTGATCGATGAGTTCTTGCGGCACAATCGCGTATCCCTATGGCTGCAGACGCTGCTCGATCAATCGGCGCTGGGTTGGACGCTCGGTCGCTTTGCTTTCGTCAGCTTGGCATCGGTGGTCTTGGGCGCGGCGCTGGGGAACTGGTGGATCGCACCAGGCCTGCTCGGCTGGGCCCCAGGGCTATTGCTGGGACTGGCACCGGGCCTCCACGTCGCCCGCAAGCGGAGCCTCCGGTCGAAGAAGTTTGCCACGCTGCTGCCGGAAGCCATTGACATGATGTCCCGCGGCCTGCGCGCCGGCCAGGCGCTTCCTACCACTATCGAACTGGTTGCCGCGGATGTCCCCGATCCGGTCGGACCGGAATTCCGTCGCGCAGCCGATGAGCAGAGCTTTGGATTGCCGTTCCGCGAGGCCATGCTCAACCTGGGCCGCCGTGTTCCAAACCAGGACTTGCAGTTCGTCATTACCGCCATCCTGGTACAGAAGGAGACGGGTGGCAATCTGGCGGAGATTCTTGACAAGACGACGCGCCTGATCCGCGAGCGTCTCCGCGTGCAGGGGCAGATGCGGATCCATTCGGCCCAGGCGCGCGCCACCGGATGGGTGCTTGGTTTGATGCCGTTCGCAATTTTTGCGGTGATGAACGTCCTCAACCCCGGTTATGCTCGCATTCTGTTCACCGATCCACAGGGTCAAAAAATGGTCATGGCCGCTCTCGTCATGCTGGGTGTCGGCGCGTTTACGATCCGGCGCATCGTCCGGATCAGGGTGTGAAAGCCTATGCTACTGCTCATCATCTCGGTTTCCATTAGCGCGTTCCTGCTGACGCTGACGTGCGTGATCACGTTCAGCCGCGAAACAGAGGCCCGGCAGCGGTTGATGGAAGTGGCCGCGCTAGGCCGGTCCGAATTCGGGGATGAGGGCCCCAAGTCGCTAGCTGCGACCATTGCGGGCTACACCCGCGTGCTCGCGCCCATTCGCCACCTGATCATGAGCAACGACGAAGATTTGGGGTACCGGCTCGCGCTCGCCGGTTACCGCAAGCCCGAGCACATCGAAGTTTACGTCGCCATCCGGCTGCTATTGCCGGTCCTCGGATTGGTTAGTGCCACGTTGGTGCCGAGCAACGGATTGGTGGTTGGGTTGATTGCGATGGCGGTGGGTTTCTTTGCGCCCGACTATGTCCTGACGAGTCTGGTGGCGGCACGGCGGAGGAGGATAGAACTCGCCCTGCCAGACGCGCTGGACCTGCTGGTGATCTGCATGGAGGCGGGGCTGGGGATCGACCAGGCTTTGGTCCGCGTCAGCGAGGAAATGCGCAGCACGGCGCCCGACCTCGCCGACGAGTTCCAGATGATCAGCCGCGAGCAACGGGCCGGCAAGCCGCGCCTGGAGGCGTGGCGGAGCATGGCCGAGCGGGTCGACCTCGACGTGGTGCGGCAATTCGTGAGCATGCTGGTGCAGACGGAGCGCTGCGGCACTCCGATCGCGCACTCGCTTGGCCAGTTTGCCGACAGCCTGCGGCTGCGCCGCACGCAGCAGGCCGAGGAGATGGCCGCCAAGACCACGGTCAAGCTCGTCTTTCCGCTGGTGCTGTTCATCTTTCCCAGCCTGTTTGTGGTGCTGCTAGGCCCGGCCATGATAAGCATCTCGAAGTCGCTGGGAGAGATGACGAATTAGTTTGGGTGTGTTTGAGCAACTAAGGCAAGAGCAGATACCAAAACAACAAGGAGGAGACTTACCGTGGATTCGACAATGATCGTTCGGGTTGTAGCTGGCGTGCTGTTCGTGGTGATCCTGTACGCCCTGGTCGCGCGCCGCAAGCGGATGGCCGCGCAACGTCGCAAAGTAGCCTAGGCAAGTGCGCTGGCAACGGACAAAGGTCCGGGCCGTGAATCGGACGCGCGGGGCCACCCTGGGGGTGGTCCGCGTTGCCGACACGAGTCTCACCCGGGCCGTGGGCTTGTTGGGCGAGCGGGCGCTGGCGCCCGGCGACGGACTGGCCATTGTTCCCTCGCAAGGCGTGCATACATTGGGCATGCTCTTTCCGATCGACGTCGTGTTCCTGGACGGCGATTGGAAGGTCATCGCCTTCCGGCGGAGCATGCGGCCGTTTCGGGTCACGCGGCTGTACTGGCGTTCGTCGGTGGTTCTCGAACTGCCCGCTGGCACCATTGAACAGACGCAGACGGCGGTCGGCGATGTGGTGGATTTCGAAAAACTCGAGGAGTAGGAGTGAGGGCGGGGTGGTGAAGAACCGGGAGAGGACACAACCCGTCAGCGCCCCCGGCAACTCAGGTTTTGGGCAGCCGAGACGCAGGGGGCAGAGCGGCCAGAGCTTGACCGAAACAGCGCTGCTGTTGCCGATCCTGCTGTCCATCGCTTTCAACGCTGTCAATGCCGGCTATTTCTTCTACGTCATGGTGAATGTGTCCAGTGCGCCACGCTATGGGGTGCAGTATTCAACTATGGAGGAGCAATACGGTTTTGACGCAACCTCGGACCCGACCCCCACGAACGTCACTAGCTTCGTGAATGAAAACATCAACGGCGCGTTGAAGAGCGCGACCACGACCGTGGTCGTGTGCGACTCCGCACAAGGAACCACGACGGTTACGGTGGGCGGCACCGCGTTACTGGTGACCAAGTGCAGCGACGGTGTCTACACCACGGACAAGAATGCCAATGCCGTGGATCCCGAACCCGGGTTCGTCCTGAATCGAGTGGATGTTACCTATACCGTCTCCCCGTTGATCCCCGGCGCGGTGTTCAATCTGATCTTGCCGTCGAATATGAGCTTTCACCGGCAGGTCTCGATGAGATCGACCAGTTGAGCATGCATTTGCTAGTGCCAAACCGTTCGAGACAGTACAGCCGCAGACGTCCATCCGGGGCCTGCTCGAAATGGCACGGCCAGGAGCGCCAGCGGGGCGCCTCGTTGGTGGAGATGTCGCTCACCCTGGTCATTCTTCTGACCGTGACCTTCGGCACGATGGAGCTGTGCATGATGGCATACACCAAAACCGTGCTGGGGGATGCGGCCAATGAGGGTGTTCGTTATGCCATAGTGCACAGCAGCGACACGACCGGCAGCGGAGCGCAAGCGGTCGCACTGCGATACGCACGGTTGTCGTTTCACTCCATAACCACCAGCAACATCACCGTCAGCTTCCCTGACGGCAACTCGCGTCCGCCGCACCGCGTGCGCGTGACCATAAGCTATCCGTTCATCCCTTATGTGGGTTCCTTCGTGCCGTCACTTCCGACGCTCACTGCCTATGCCGAGGGAAGGGTATTCAACTGATGCCCCGGCCCTATCGCAGGAACCCGCAGTGGTCCCGGGAGGCAGGACAGACCTTGATTTTTCTTGCCCTGGCGCTGGGTGTCTTCATTCTTGGATTTGTCGCCTTTGCCACCGATTACTCCAACGTGTGGGCGCACCGGCAAGCGGCCCAAAGCGCGGCCGATTCGGCTTGCCAGGCGGCTGTGCAGGACCTTTATACCTACGCCGAAGGCATCCCTATCGCTCCCGATCCGCCGAACGGCGCGGGTTTCACGCCGGGCACAAATTTCGACTGCTCGTCTAAGCCCAATTCCGTGCCCTGCAAATACGCGTCTTTGAACGGCTACAGCGGTGCTGCGGTCCAGGTGACGTTCGTCAATTCGGGAACGGGTGGCTGTGTTGCGAACCCCCTGATCTCCACGGTCCCCTGCATTAATGTGGCCATCACAGATTCCGTTCCGACGTTCTTCAGCAAGGTGCTCATGGGGAACAGCACCATAAATCTTAAGTCGTCGGCCATGTGCGGGCTGGTAGGAGCGCCGGTAAAAACGGCTTTCGTCCTGCTCCATCCGACAGCCCCCACGGCTTCTGACACAACACCTCCCCTCTATGCACCCAGCAACGGGTCGCTCCTCACAATCATGGGCGGAACGCAGTACGCTGTTAAGGTCAACTCAAATTCGGCTACCGCGGGAGATCCACGTTGCGCTTCCAGCCCGTGTGTGGACCTCTCGGGGGGTGGACCGGCCAATACCGGCGCCAATTTCACCGTTCACGGCGGACCGTCAACGCAACCCTTTGGTGTTGTTTTAGGCACAGGGCGCTACGTAGCTCCGTCAATCCCCTTATTTGACCCTTATGCTTTGGTTGCA
>DASQXC010000102.1:0-3166 GCA_035639935.1 Terriglobales bacterium | reverse complement strand
GATTGGTGTGGGAGGTTAGGCGAGCCCAAAGGGCATCCTGGTTGCAGCCCCTTCCGACAGCTCAACTCAACTCACCGGTAATACCTCGCCAATGCCGTCGAACTGGCGCACGACGCTGGGGTCGCTCAGTACAGTGGCATCGGACACAGTTTTGGAACGCGCTGCAAGCGTCCGATGGACCGTCCCCAATCCGACACCTAGCTGGCGAGCGATGGTGCGCAGGGAAGCGCCCTGCGCGCGAAGCTCCCGGATGCGTTTCGCCTCGACGATCACTCCAGGCCTGCCCAGCCGCTTTCCTTGCGCCCGGGCGTGGCGCAGACCAGCGCGGACGCGCTCTTGAATCAGCGCTCGCTCAAACTCAGCCATGGCCCCAATAATCTGGAACATTAACCGTCCCGAGGGCGTGCTCAAGTCCAGGTTATCCCGCAGGCTGACGAATGCCACCCCGAGGGCTTCCATTTCCGCCAGGGCATTGACTAGTTGCTTGAGGCTTCGCGCGAACCGGTCCAGCTTCCACACCAGCACGGCATCAAATTTTCTGCGGTGGGCATCCGCCATCATTCTGTTGAGCGCAGGGCGGGACTCCTTTGCCCCGGAAATGCCGCGATCTACATACTCGTTCGCGATTGTCCATCCCCGGCGGGAGGCATATTCGCGCAGTTCCGCCAGCTGCATCTCGGGGTGTTGCCCGCTGAGGGTTGAGACGCGCGCGTACAAGGCGGCACGGGTGATTGGTCGGTTTTCTTGCGTGGCAAGGGGTGGACTGAAAGAATGATCGTTAGCCATTGGTGCCTCCATTGCAGGTACCGTGGTTAGCGCCGTGTCGGTGTTGGTAGCACCGGCGCGGCGCGTTTAGCTATCTCTACTGCTTGCTGGTGGTCTTCGTCCTCCGGGGCGGCCGGCTGGTCTTCGGGCGGTCCCAATAGGGCGACTTGCAACCCGCACAGCGCAGCGGCTTCCCGGCTTCGGATTGCCACTCGTGACCGCAAACGGCGCATATCCAAATGGTCACGCGCCTGGTCCTTCGTGGCACACTGCTAGTGTACACTATTAGTAGAAAAATGTCCCAACGATACTTGACGAGCCGAATGGGAAAAATAGGACCGAGCGGGTGGGAAAAGCCACAGACTGACGTGCGTCCGGTGTAATCGGCAGCTACACTGTCTGCCGATGTCTTCTCTCCACGCCGTCACCGGTGCCTTCGGTTATAGCGGCAAGTACATCACCCGCGAGCTGCTGGCGCGTGGCGAACGGGTGCGAACCCTCACTCGGCCGCACCCAGACCGGCCGAATCCCTTCGGCGCGCAAATTGAAATCGCGCCTCTGAACTTCGCCAACTTCGATGAGTTGGTTCAAAACCTCACTGGTGCGACCACGCTCTACAACACGTACTGGGTACGCTTCCCGCGCGGTCAGGCCACCTTCGACTCCGCCGTCGAGAACACGAAGACACTGCTCCGCGCCGCCCATCGCGCGGGCGTTCGCCGCGTCGTGCAGATCAGCGTATCCAATCCCTCGCTCGACTCTCCCTATGCCTACTTTCGCGGTAAGGCTCAGTTGGAACATGCGCTGGCCGAATCGGGGCTCTCGTACGCGATCATCCGCCCGACTGTCATCTACGGGCCCGAGGACATCCTGATCAACAACATTGCCTGGCTGCTGCGATGGTTTCCAGTGTTTGCCATTCCGGGTTCGGGTGCCTATCGCATCCAGCCGGTCTCGGCGGAAGATAATGCAACTCTGGCGGTGGATGCTGGCGAGCGCCAGGAAAATCTAGTTCTCGACGCCGCCGGTCCGGAGATCTACCCCTACGAAGAATTGGTGCGCTTGGTTGCCCGCGCGGTGGGCAGCCATGCACGCATCGTCCATCTCCCAGCGGGTGTGTTTTGGGGGTTAGCGTGGATTTTGGGGAAGACTGCCAACGATGTCCTCTTGACCCGGGAGGAGATCGGAGCTCTGGTTGACGACCTACTAGTCTCACACCAGCCGCCGACAGGGAAATCGCATTTCAGCGGGTGGCTCCAGCGCTACGCCTCGACTCTCGGCACGCAATATGCTTCCGAACTGGGCCGCCACTTCCGCTAAGTAGAGGCGTTCCGATCTGGTCGCTGCTAAACTCGCCGCCTTTGCCGAAGCTGACGGTAGTTTAAGCAGTTTCGGTAATGGAGTATCGGTTCGGCAAGAACGACTCTAGGAACCGGCCGAGGCTCACATGTCTGCCCGCAGGGCGGCAGCATTTAGAAAACGAGGCGGCCACCACGAAAATCCGAATAGGCTGCGTGGCAGGCGCAGCAGAAAGCGCCGTTGGCGCGGACGCAGAACTAGCAGAACATAAGATTGCCAATCGGGCCGGAACAAGGCCAGGCCAACGCCGTTGGGTGAACGGAAACGGCGGAGACAGACTCTTGCCTTCATTTGTTTGTTCCTCCTTAACTCCAAGAATGTCGGCAGCGCTCACAAGTCTCCCAGGCTGCTCCACATCACCTTGTCGATGTCGTCCGGCCTGCTGTTGCCTTGGGCAATCCGCGCACTCGCCTCGGCTGCGGCCGGGCTCATCTCGTACGCCGCTTGTGGCAGAATCGGGCGTTGTTCCGCGAATCCACCCCGGCTGCGGAACGATGACCCCCAACCCGCAAGCACCGCATGCAGCTGCGCGACCGGTCCTACACGCTCGACAACCTCAAAAAACGGAGCTCCGCTGTACGCTCCCTCGCGCAAGTAGTTCAACGCCTGGGCGGTACTGTCGACCATGTCATCGTGCGCGCCGTTCGGAAAGCTTGCCAGTTCGTCCACGAAATCATTGAGCCACGGGGCATCCAGCGGAAGGGACACGCGGCCCGCTTCGAACATCGGTGTTACCGCTTCCGCCCTAGCCCGCTTGTCCCGGTCCACCTTCACTGCGAGGATGGGATAGGACGTCGCCAACCTCAATTCCTGAAGTAGCGACTGCCCCGAGGCCGCGTCCTCCAGCAAAATGCCGTGCGGCTTCCACTGCTCGGCCTGCGAGCGCACCTGATGCTTCAGGGTCGGAAAGTCCACCCGCCCGCGCCACAAGGCCAACAGGTAATGCCCGTGGTTGTTCGTGCCCCAGGTCGTGCACACGCTGTAATCCCCGCTGGTGGTGCTCTTGCCAAATGCGGTATCCCAGGACTGAACAATTTTCTGG
>DASQXC010000101.1:0-8331 GCA_035639935.1 Terriglobales bacterium | reverse complement strand
CGGCTCGGCGCCCGACATAGCCGGAAAAGACATCGCCAATCCCGCCGCCATTCTGCTCTCGGGCGTGCTGATGTTGCGCCACCTGGGCGAGAATGAAGCCGCCGACTGCGTGAAGGCCGCCATTGACCGCGTGTATCGCGCCCGGAAGACGCTCACACGCGACGTCGGCGGGACAGCCTCGACCAGCCAATTCGCCGATGCAGTAATCGAAGCCATGCAGGAAGCACCGGCGCCAGTTGAAGCCGAACGCGTGTAGAACAGCTCTACAGGGTGCCCCACCCTTGGCTGTTTTTGCCAAGGGTGGGGGGACCCGGTCCCTCGCTGCGCTCGGGATTTCGCCTGCCGGCTCCCGCTCTCCCGCTTCGCGGGATCGCTCACACCCGCAAAGCGGCTCAAGTTTGACGCCGCCGCTTCTCTTTATTTAAACTGCTGCGCAATTCAGGGACCGTAGGGGAATGAAGGTCAACCGCTTAGGCGTGGTGCTCTTCCAATTGGGTGGTCCGGACTCACTCGAAGCGATCGAGCCATTCCTTTACAACTTATTCTGTGATCCCGATATCATCGATTTTCCGTTCGCTCGCCTGGGACGCAAGCCGCTAGCCAGGTTGATCTCCAGCACCCGCGCCCATAAAGTACGGCATCACTACTCGGCCATCGGAGGAGGCTCACCGATCCGTCGCTTCACCGAGCAGCAGGCGCAGGCGCTTGAGGCCGAACTCGAATGCCGGGGCCTCGATGCCCGCTGTTTCGTTGCCATGCGCTATTGGCATCCCTTTACTGCGGAAGCGATTGCAGCGCTGGAACGCGCCCATTGCGATGAGATCGTTTTGCTGCCACTCTATCCGCAATATTCGAATACGACCACCGGCAGCAGCCTGAATGAATGGAACCGCAGGTTTCGCCAGAACGGCGCTCCAGTGCATTTGGTAACCGAGTTCTACCGCCACCCCGGTTACGTGGACGCGCTGGTTGAGACAATTGACCGCACGCTTGCGCGCTTCGAAGATTTCTCGCGGCCGGAGCTCATTTTCAGTGCACATAGCGTACCACTCGCTGTGGTAGAGCGTGGCGATCCATATCAGAAGCAGATCGAGGAAACCGTGGCTCTCCTGATGGAGCGGGGCGGCTGGTCAAATGGCCATCGTCTCTGCTATCAGAGCAAGATTGGCGCCAGCCGCTGGCTGCAGCCGACACTGCGCGCTACGCTGCGGCAGGTCGCGCAGGAACGGATCCAAGAAGTCTGTGTCGTGCCAATCTCGTTTGTTTCCGACCACGTGGAAACGCTGGGCGAGATCGACCACGTCGCTCGGGAACTCGCGGCCCGGCTGGGTATCCGACGATTCGAAATGACTCCCGGGCTGAACGATTCTCCGGCGTTCATTCAGGCCCTGGCCGACCTGGTGCTCCAGGCCGCCGGGATAAGGGAAACGCAAGCTCTGGCTGGGGATTAATTTTCCAGGTAAGGACGAATGGCAGATCAGCAATCCAGTACGGTATCAGGCGTTCTCGGGCGTCTCGGTCCGTGGCCGCGAAAGGCGCTAGGCAGCTCGGCCATCGCCGCGGAACAAGCGTACCGCAGGCGTTCTGGGCTGCCTGAGTTAACCGACGAGGAGATTGCGGCTCTAAAGGCTGGTGAGCCCATGCCGTGGGAGCGTGGAGAAAGTGCGCCTGCGCCCAGCGCACCTGCAGCGGTAGCTGCGCCTCCGACTCCGCCACCAGGACCAACTCTGGGTCCCGTGCCGGCGGCCGTTGCGCGGCATGGGGTTGCCGTGAGTGCGACCGTCGCCGAGCTGTTGGCTGGGGGACGCAAGTGGAGCCGTTCTTCCGTGGCGGCCGAGCAGGCGCGCCGCAAACGCACAGGTCTCCCCCCGCTGACGGATGAGGAGGTCGCCGCCTTACTTGGTGAAACGGCCCCGGTCGCAGCGCCTGTTGCACCTGCCCAAGGACTAGCACCGGCGGCCGCAGCGCCAGCTTCGGCCGCTGCGGTTAGCCCGGCAGTGGCTGAACTCATGGCGGGCGGACGTAAGTGGAGCCGGTCCTCGGTCGCCGCCGAGCAAGCACGTCGCAAGCGCACTGGTCTTCAGCCGCTGACGGATGCCGAAGTCGCCGCGCTTCTTGGCGAAGCAGCGCCGGCCGCGACTCCCGCAGCTCCTGCTGCTCCTCCGGCTGCGCGTCCTGCGGTTGCGGCTCCCGCGACGGCAGCACCAGCGGCGCGTCCCGCCGCAGCGGCTGTCCCCACAGGGACCTCAGTGGCGCGTGAAGGCGCACCTACTCGTTATGTCGGAACTCCCGCCGTAGGTACTTCGAAGGCTGCGGCTGCTGGCGGTGTCGCCGCTACCGGTCCAGCCAACACCGAAGTAGATCAGCGTCGCCGACGCCTGGTATGGAGCGGCGTTGCGGCGTTTTTGGCGGCGTGGCTTCTGGCCTTCTTTCGTTTTTTTCTTCCGCGTACCCTGTTCGAGCCCAGCACGGTTTTCAAGATCGGATATCCCACAGACTACGGTCTCGGTGTTACTGAGAAATGGCTGCAGGCGTACCGAATCTGGGTGGACCGAACGCCCGACCGCCTGTTTGTGATCTACGCGCGCTGTACGCACCTGGGTTGCACTCCCGACTGGAAGGCGGCGGAGAACAAGTTCAAATGTCCGTGTCACGGCTCGGGTTATGACAGTGAGGGCGTCAACTTCGAAGGGCCGGCACCGCGGCCCATGGACCGCGCGCACATCGAATTGGCTCCCGATGGCCAAATTCTTGTGGACACCTCGCACTTGTACTCCTGGCCCAAGGGACAGCCAAGTCATTTCGATGATCCAGGCGCTTACCTGCCCGTGTAACCCGCGCGCACGCTGTGCGGCAGCAAGTTTCGTCTAGACCGAGAGGGGTGGAGCAATGGCAGACGAAAAGGAAATCAAAGAGATCAAGCCGAAGGTCGGCGGCGACGGCGCTGGCGGTAACGGCGCGAAGGGCAAGGCGGCAGCGCTGCTAAGCGAAATCCGGGAAATCAACGCGGAACTGGCTACCAAGGCCAAAGAGCAGGTGGAAGGGCTCAAAGACCCGACCAAAACGCAGGTCTACACCTCAATCTTCCGCCACAAGCATGACGACACGCCGCGCAACCGCGCCCTGGGCGTGCTGTCGAACGTCTTCCTGCATCTGCATCCGGCGAAGATCAACCGCGACGCGGTGCGCTACAGCTATACCTGGGGCATGGGCGGCATCACGTTTTACCTGTTCATTGTGCTGACCTTCACCGGCGTGCTGCTGATGTTTTACTACCATCCTAGCAAAGTACAGGCCTTCCGCGATGTCCTGTATCTGGAAGCCGATGTGCCCTTCGGCAAGCTGCTGCGCAACATGCATCGCTGGGCCGCGCACCTGATGGTGATCGCCGTCTGGCTGCACATGTTCCGCGTGTTCCTCACTGGGTCCTATAAGAAGCCGCGCGAGTTTAATTGGACTGTGGGCGTAATCCTGCTGGTGCTGACGCTGTTGCTTTCGTTCACCGGATATCTGCTGCCTGATGACCAGCTTGGGTTCTGGGCGGTTACTGTGGGTACGAACATGGCGCGCGCCACGCCGCTGCTTGGCCATGAAGGCCCATTCGGACATCAGCTCGGAATGACGCCTTACAACGACATCCGCTTCGGCTTGCTGGGAGGCTCGATTGTAGATGCCAATGCGTTGCTGCGGTCCTACATCTGGCACTGCATCGGCATCCCCATTGTGGCTTCGATCTTCATGATCGTGCATTTCTGGCGTGTAAGAAAAGACGGCGGCATCAGCGGCCCGGCGCCGGTGATGCTGGCCTCGGAAGCCGAAAAGCAGCGCCGCGGCGCCAAGGCAGCGGGGGAGTAGCCGTATGGACTGGCATCAGCTTTGGCAGATTGTCTCCGCTCCGGACAACGTGCCCATTGTGGCCCTGATCCCGCTGCTGGCCTTTTACATCTATCTTGCGGTCCGGCAGGCGCTCGCCAACGACCAGCTCATCGCGCAACTTGAAACCGATCCCGCGCTGGCCAAAACGCATCATCGCAAAGCCTGGCCCTTCCGCCCGGGATGGCAGAAAGAAATCCACGTCTGGCCCTTCCTGCTGCGGATTGAGTTTCTAGTGGCGATCATTGTCACCATTGTGCTGATGGTGTGGTCGATTACGCTCAATGCACCGCTGGAAGAGCCCTCGAATCCTAACGTCACCATGAATCCCGCGAAGGCGCCATGGTACTTCCTCGGGCTCCAGGAGATGTTGGTGTATTTCGATCCGTGGATCGCCGGTGTGGTGATGCCTACGCTGATCATCATGGGGCTGATGATCATTCCCTATATCGACACCAACCCGCTCGGTGCCGGCTATTACACGGTCAAGCAGCGCAAGTTCGCGATCGCCACATTCTGTTTTGGATTTCTGTTGCTGTGGGTAGCAATGATCATTATCGGGACCTTCATCCGCGGCCCCGGCTGGCAATGGTTCTGGCCCGGGCAGACGTGGGACCACAGCCGGCTCATCTACGAAGTAAATAAAGATTTGCCGGACATATTCGGCATTACCTCGAACCTGGGCAAGGGAATCTTCGGAGCCATCGTGGTCGGGGGCTACTTCGCTGCCGGAGCACTGGCGTTGACGTTGCTTTTCCGCCGCTTCATGGCCAAGGATTTCCAGCGCATGAGCATCCTGCAGTATTCGCTGATGGCGGCCTTCCTGCTGATGATGGTCGCACTGCCAATTAAGATGCTCATCCGCTTGCTGTTTCATATCAAGTACGTGTGGATTACGCCGTGGTTCAACATATGAACCCTTGCGAATTGTCATTCCCGAGGGCCCTTGGGCCCGAGGAATCTTGGTATTGCGATCCCAGGAGGCGAGCGTGCCTGAACCGCTGACGCCAGACCACGACCCGATCGTCACGCGTTCGTATGCCTTCTACTATCTGATCTCCATTCTCCTCCTGATAGCAACGCTGTTCTGGGCCCTCTGGGACGAAGCCTACGGCCAGCGTCCGTGGAAGAAGTATCAATCTGTGTTTCAGGAGCGCTACCTCGCATTTCTAAAGAGTGCCCGCTCGCAGTCGGTTCAGGCCGAGAAGGACGTGCAGGGCGATCCCGAGTACCGCAAGCTGGCCGATGCGGCCGATGCGACCGAGAAGCAGGCGGCTCCGGCCATGAAGAAGATAGAAGAGCAGTTGAAGGAAGTCTCGGCACGGTTGCTGGCAGTACAAAATGTGTTCACCGATAGGCGAGCCTGGGTGAACGCCAAGGTCTATGAGATCGAAACTGACGACAGCACCAGCGGCAGGCAATCCAAGCAGCGCCAGCTCGATAAGTACAAGTCGCAGCTTTCGACAGTGAAGTTTCCTGACGGCAGCAAGAAGAATTTCAACTTCGACCAGCTCGAGGAGGAATACAACAGTCTGCGCGAGGAAAAAGCCAGACTGAACGCAGAGTTAGGCGAGATACTCAAGCCCGTCACCGAGGCCAGGACCAAACGCGACGATTATCTGAAAGAACACCTGGTGAGCTTGACCCCGGAACAGATTGCCGGCCTCCAGAAAAAGACGGCCGATTGGGACTCGAAGATCGTTCAGATTAACGTGGCGTCGGCAAATATCGTGGACCGCTGCGAGTCGTGCCATATGGGGACTCGCGAGCCGGTCAAACTGACCTCCGTAAATATGGCAATCCGAGGCGGCAAGCCGGACGAGTATTCGCGCGCTTTGGTCAGCCATCCCGATGAGGAGTTACTCAAGATACATGATCCCGACAAGTTCGGCTGCTCACCCTGTCACCAGGGCAATGGACGCGCCACCACCAGCGTCACCAAAGCGCACGGGGATTACGAGCACTGGCTCTGGCCGCTGTTTCCAAAACAGAACGTCGAGGCTGGCTGCCAGACCTGCCACGCCGCCGACATGATGCTCTCGCTCACGACCGGAAATGTGGGACAGGTGATCAGCGAAGGCAAGTTCCTGTTCCGGCAGCGCGGCTGCAACGGCTGCCATCGCTACGAAGGCTATGATCGTGAGCCCGAGGAACTAATCAATATCCAGCAGCAGATCAAGCAGAAAGAGGAGGAACAGCAGGCCAATCTTCGCCAGGCAGCGTTCGTAACCAAGCAGGCCGACAACGCGCCGGATAACGCTACTGCCAACCGTCTTTACGCCGAGGCTGAGGCGCTGAAGGTTGCGAATAGCAAGATCGCTGGGCAGATCGAACAACTCGACTTCCGCTCCCGCGACCTGCTTCGCGACGAGAAGAAGATCGGTCCTGACCTGAAAGAGGTCCGCACCAAGCTGAACAAGAACTGGATTCCGGTGTGGCTGCATAAGGCCACGGACTTCCGCCCCACCACCAAGATGCCGAACTTCCGCCTGAATGACGAGCAGATCAAGGCGATCTCGGCCTACTTGTGGCAGTCGGCGCTCACTGACAAGCTGCCTGCAGCGCCTAAGGGCGACGCGACGCGCGGAAAGGAGCTGTTTGAGACGCGCGGGTGCCTGGGCTGCCACTCCATCGGCGAAGCATCGGATGTGCAGGGCGGAGACTTTGCCGCCAACCTCAGCCGCGTCGGCGAAAAGGTCAACTACGATTATCTGTTCCGCTGGATCAAGAATCCGCGTGTGCGCACGCGTCCGTATTGTCCTTACGAGAAGAAGGACATCGGGCCGGAGGACTACGCCAAACATAACCTGCCCTATCAGTTCGATTTCGAGCATTCGACCTGCCCGAACGACGGACACGAACTGCAGGTCGAGCAGATGACGGTGATGCCAAGTCTGCGGTTGAGCGACAATGAGGTGGCCGATATCGCGACTTATCTCATGACGCAACGGCAGAAAGATCCCGCGTCCTATTCTCAGGCCGCGTTCATGGATGATCCCAAGCTCAAGGACGAAGGCAAGAAGTGGATTCGCCACTTCGGATGCGCCGGCTGCCACGAGATCTCCGGATTCGAGGAAGAAGGCCGCATCGGCACGGAACTGACCGTGGAAGGCTCGAAGCCGCTCGAGCGTCTCGATTTCGCCCTGCAAACCAAGAGGGCGGAGGAAGGAAAAGAGGTCATCATCGATAAAGAGATTCAAGCCCGGCTGCCCGAAGGCCCGGCAAAACGCGACTGGTACAACCACAAGGGCTTCTTTGAGCACAAGCTGGCCATGCCTAATATCTACGATCAGGGCATGATCAAGCCGGAAACCGAGAAGCTGCGCATGCCCGATCCGCACCTGATGAAGGACCAGATCCAGGCGCTGGTCACGTTCCTGCTGGGCAGCCAGGAGACTTCCCTGCCCGCCAGCTACCAATACCAGCCGGAAGACTGGCGGCGCGACATTCAGGAAGGCTGGTGGATTGTTCGCAAGTACAATTGCGTGGGTTGCCATCAGTTCACTCCTGGCCAAACCACTTCTTGGCAGAACGTGCGGCGGTTCCAGGATCCTGACTGGAAGGAGCAATTCCCACCCAAGCTCTTGACCGAAGGCGCGCGTGTCGATCCGGAATGGCTGATGCGGTTCCTGGCGAATCCCGCGATGAGCGATACGGATATACACCGAAATGGCGTGCGCCCATATTTGAAGATCCGCATGCCTACGTTCTTCTTCTCCGATGGCGAGCGCCGCAAGCTGGTGCGGTTCTTCCAGGCACTGTCGCAGCAGCCTATTCCCTACACGCCGGAGCGGCTGCCGGTCTTGACTGCCAAAGAAACTGACATGGCGCGGAGCCTCTTCAGCAGCACAGCCGCGCCGTGTCTGAAGTGCCACGCCACAGGCGATCCGGGCCATGACAAGACCGCTACCGCTCCCAATTTCCTGTTGGCTAAAGAACGGCTGAAGCCTGGGTGGACCGAGCGCTGGATCACTGATCCCCAAAGCATCAGCCCGGGAACCTCGATGCCTTCCGGCCTGTTCCGCAAAGAGGGCGAGCGTTATGTGTTCGCCGGGCCGACACCGCCGTCCTTCGAGGGCTACGACAAAGATCATCGGCAACTGCTGGTGCGATACATGTTCCAACTCACGCCGGAAGAGCAGCGCCGCGTTGCGAGCCACATGGGCCGCATGCCCGGGAGCAATAAGGCGTCCAATCGCAAGCCAACAGGCGCCACACCCGCAGGAGTACAATAAAGTTTTTGTGGGGCAGTTCCGAAGACTGCTATGCGAGGGCTATATGGATAAGAGGAAGCATATCGCACTGCTGCTCGTCTTGGGGCTGATGCTGGTGGCTGGTTGTGGCAAGAAAGAAGCCCCACAGGAGCAAGCAAGCTCGAAACAGGAAGCGCAGCAAGCAGCCGCTCCCGGCGGCAAGGTTGATCCTGCCACGGCAGCGACCATCTCCGGCGTGGTGAAG